>QIEB01000264.1 GCA_003229495.1 Flammeovirgaceae bacterium | reverse complement strand
TCCTGCCATCTCCTGTTCTGTTAATTCCAGAAACCTGGCCAGCCCAATACCCCTCTTTTCATCCAACAAATACTTGAGCCGTGCTTTCAGACGTTTTTCTCTCTCTCCATAGCGATCGAACACCCTGAGGGCTGCCTCTTTAAATGGAATAATCCGGTTGGCGGGCAAAAACTCATAGACGGTAGGAGCTATAAATGCCTGTGCCCCCAACCCGCCTCCTATTACTACTTTGAAGCCGCGTTTTCCATCTTTCAATCGAGGTATAAAGCCAAAATCATGAAAATAAGTATAGGCAGAGTCCTTTTCACTGGATGAAAAAGCAGATTTTATTTTTCTTCCCATGTCCTGACAGATAGGGTTCCGCAAGAAATATTCGAACATGGCCTGTGCATAAGGAGAAATATCAAATGGTTCATTTGGATCAATACCGGCATAGGCTGAACCTGTGATGTTACGCACGGTATTACCACAGGCCTCACGAAGGGTAATACCCACTTCTTCCAATTCCTGCCATAGTTGTGGGCTATCGTCGACTTTCACGTAGTGCAGTTGAATATTTTGACGAGTGGTAGTGTGTAGATTTCCGTTGGTATATTTTTCCGATACATCGGCGATACGAATCAATTGTTCTCCAGTCAATCGACCGAATGGCAGCTTTATTCGGACCATCTGTACACCCAGCTGTCTTTGGCCGTATACTCCCCGGGTCAGCCGAAATGCTTTGAAACGTTCTTCGGGTATCTTTCCATCTTTAAAGTCGTTGATTTTCCGGTCAAGCTCCAGAATATCTTTACGAGCCGCTTTGCTAATGGTATCAGTAGTGGATAAAGTCATTTTCTTTTATTAAAAATTTTGAATTTTTATGTACTAAAAAAGCCCCTGGAGATCCGAGGGGCTTCTAAATATGATATATCTACAACAACTACATTCAATAATATCTATTTCCCCGGTCAACCTTCATAAAAGGCATACAGCAACAACAGCAACAACATTGGCTGATTCGTTGAAAAAACATTTTGGAAATTGATTTGGTCATTAACTTCATTTAAAGACTATCCTGTTTTAGTCAAACGTGTATTTTTTAAAAATGATTCTCAATTTAAGATTTTTTTCTCATTTGAGGCTTCCAGTGCCCCCACAATATCTTCTAAAATGTCATTTACATTCTCCAAACCTACTGAAATTCGCACCAACCCCGGATCTATCCCTACCCGTAACTGCTCTTCTTCAGTGAGTTTGCTGTGTGTGGTCGATGAGGGGTGTGTCACCGTGGTCCGGGTATCTCCTAAATTAGCAGTATGGGATAACATTTTCAGGTTGTTCAAGAATCTACCTGCCCGCTGATACCCCCCGGAGACCACGAATGTTACCAGGCCTCCCCCATACCGCATTTGTTTTTTTGCCAGCTGCTGTTGTGGATGTGAAGGCAGGAACGGGTATTTAACGGAAACCAATTCTTCATGACCTTCCAGGTACTCGGCAATTTTCAGGGCATTCTCACAATGTTTTTCCATCCTGACAGGCAACGTTTCCAGGCTCTTGGAAAGTATCCAGCCATTGAAAGGTGACAGGGATGGACCGGTGTGCCTGGTGAAGAATCTGATGTCTTTAATCAATTCCTCAGATCCTAGGATAGCGCCGCCTACCGTTCTCCCTTGCCCGTCGATGAACTTGGTTGCTGAATGAGTAACCAGGTGTGCTCCAAATTTTGCAGGTTGCTGTAAAAATGGGGTAGCAAAGCAATTATCAACATTTAGTATCAGACTATGCTCCGCTGCAAATCCACCCAGCCACTCCAGATCAATGATGTCTAAACCGGGATTGGATGGAGTTTCTACGAAAATCATTTTGGTATTGGAATTTATTTTCCTGGCCCAGGTTTCCGGTTTATCAATGTCCACATAAGTATGACCAATCCCCCATTTGGGAAAGATTTGGGTAAACAACTGATGAGTAGAACCAAATACTGATCTGGAAGCCAGCACATGATCTCCGGTTTTCAGCAAACCGGCCATACTGCTGAACATAGCAGCCATCCCGGATGCTGTGGCAATACCAGCTTCAGTTTCCTCCAACAAGCATAGCTTGTCGATAAATTCATTGTTATTTGGGTTGGTGAAACGGGTATAAATACTTCCGTCTATTTCATCTGCAAACATGGCCCGGGCCTGCTCCGCATTTTCAAAAGTGAATGAGGAAGTCATAAAAATAGGGGTGGAATGCTCGCGGTGCAGCTCATTGTTGCTCTGTGTCCTAATACCCTTTGACTCAAAATGTTTGTAATCACTCATCCCGCTGCAATAATAAAGTTTCTTCACTCATCTGACTGGTCTTATTTGCAGGATCTTGAATTAATCCAGCACCTATCACAGTTATACCTTGTTCTTCTATGAATGAATTTAAGGACCACAGATTTTCAAGGGATACATTACCCAGCACGAAACCACCTTGCTCATATGGTCCTTCACTCCAAATATTTTCGAACCCAAACTCCTCCAGGTCATTTGTG
>QIEB01000267.1 GCA_003229495.1 Flammeovirgaceae bacterium | reverse complement strand
CCCCTTATTGTAAGCCTGTATCAGGCATCACTGGCCTTTTTCTACCACGCAACGGACACACCGTGGTGGGCATGGCTCCTGTATGGAGTAATCGCCTACCTCTGGCTTATCACTGTGGCATATATCGTTTCCAGGGTGCTTCAACGGATTTCACCCCTCGCCCCACATTAGAGAAAAACCTAACAAAATCACAGAATTTACAATCTTGCACCTCTAGTAAGAACAGGAAAAACCTGACGCCGGTTTTAGTGAATGTCGCTGGACACCGCCGCCCCGCAACGGAGGCATAGAGACGCTTGAAAGATAATGAGTTAAAAAGTGCCTCCTTTCGAGGGAGAAAAAATAAAGGGAAATATATATCAGTTCACATTAGGGCTGATTTTTATCTTGCTTTTCCTGTTTGAGTTCTATCAGATTCAAATACAGACTTCTCATTTATTGATATTCCTTGGCGGATACATGGGTTTGGTCTACATGAAGATATTATTTCTCTACGAACGTAAGCACGGGACTCTTTGGAGGGTTGTAACATGAACGCAACGAGAAGTATATTAGGTCTTACCAGTGAAATAAGTGGGTAACAGCTATGAGTTCTACTCGACCAATAGTAGTTAAGGAGAGTGTTTTATGAATTTCATGCTCAAAAAAGCAGACATCCCTCTAACGATAGCCTTTTTCGTGTTGATGGGGTTATTATTGACTTTACTAGCACCCTCTGAAAAAGTATTGGGCGCCATTGTAAAATTGGTATATCTACATGGAACGTTTATTCTGATTGGTTTACTGATGTTTACGATTTCCGGGGTGGTTGGATTTGCTCACATTATTACAAATCGAAATCCTATCTTTCCACTGGTCAAGGCAACTGAACATACGGCAATTATTTTTTGGGTTTGTGGAACTTTTATAGGAATACTTACTGCATATCTTGCGTGGGGAGGAATATTATTATTCGAACCTAGACTGATAGTTGCAGTTCTTATTTCTTTACTTTCTTTAGGTGCGTATATGATCTCGACCAGTATAAAAAAACCGACGATTACTTCTCTTCTTAGTATACTCATAGCAGTCTCAGCTTTAGGTTTGATGTTAAACGTTGGACGCGTACTACACCCTGTGAATCCTATTCGTGGTTCCGGACCTTCAATAGAGCTTTATTTTTATTCTATTACTTTGATATTCCTTATCGTAGCTATTCAGATGATTCGATGGATGAATAGAGAAAAGTGAGAATCGTGTTCGGAATGGCACTCAAACTTGGCAATACTACGAGATGGGATAAATGAATTGGAAAGAGTTTTTTAAGCCAGAAAAAAGAAAGGTCATTGTATTTCTGTTTGTCATTTTTATCCTGGTTCTCCGGGGGTTTCACTGGTTAGTGGAGGAAATCGATTTAATCTGGGTTCCGTTGTTGATTGTCTCAACGATTATCCTCATACCCGTGGGAATAATCTTTTGGCTGGCTTCCTGGATTGTTCCTGTGGATAATGATGTCGTCGGGTTCTCTAATGACTTATTACTCTTGATTTATCCCGGATTGGTGTTATATTCTTACTTTGTTGCCTGTCTAATTATCTCCATGACAAAGGATTCAAAAAGGGATTAAGGTGGATATAGCCATCTCCTTGGAAAATATATCCGCTAAATCAAAAGAGACTTAAGCGAGATTTAAATCGAAAACTTTATAAATGTGTGTAAACCATATAAGGTTTACAATGATTGCTGTAACCAAGAAAGAATCCCATGTCTGGACGCTGAGATTCAAAGGACTCAACGGAACTGAAATCGCAAAAAAGTTAGAGGTAACAAGACAGGCGATAAGTAAAACCCTGAAAAACGTCGACGCGAAAATCCTTCGAACATTAAATGAAAATGCAGGGATGATGGGCCTTGCCGTCACATCAGTGGATACCGAGAGGGGTATACTTCTGGGTTATCATCCGCAGACCAGGACAAAAACGATGGTCTTCTACCTACCCAAAAGCGGGATACAGTCGTGGTTCCAGCACGATGGAGAGTGTGAGGGCTGCATCACTAAAGACCGGTGCATGAGCGTGCTGATGGAGGCCTCCGAATTCTGGGAAGTGCCTTTTGAGGAAGGTGAAAGTCCGACGAAGATTGCCGAGAAGCTGTTTGAAAAGGTGTGGAGGTGAGAGAGATGGAGACGTTCAAAAAAATGAAACTCTGGCTGGGGTGGTGCCCAAGAGGGGAATATAAAACTGCTTATGAATTTGAACAGGATATGAGATTTCGCCCCGCAGCCCAGGTTGCATCCCCTAAGGAAACTTCGAAAAGTGGAATGATCGCAGGAGTTATGCTCGGTGCATTATTCGTTGTTGCCGATTTTGCGGTAGCCCTCATTGGTAGTGGGTCTATTAGCGGAGCAGTTAAAGCCTTTGGAGTTCTTGACGCTTTTTATATTATGCTGGCGTGCATTACTGGGGGTGCGATTTTCGGAATTTTATATAATATAATTCCATCCGACACTCCCGTGTTGAAAGCCCTCATATTTGCCCTACCTATCGTGGTCGCCATTCCCTATCTCATGTTTGCCCGGACAGGGCTAATTCCACCAAACATTCTTCCTGCAGCGCTAATAGGCGGCGTGATAACCGGTTACCTGTTGGGCAAGTCCTATGAGACCGCCGGGGAGCTGGTGAAATGAACATCACAAAACGAATAAGGTTCTGGCTCGGCTGGTGTCCGATTGTTTCAGGTAAAGAAAAAAGAGCTGGCCAGGTCCCTGTCACAGATTTTGTTGGTGGATTTAGAATCTCATTAGCATCACTTCATCTTATTATCGGTATTGGATTTTTAGTAAACGTTCTCTACGTCCTTAAAAACATGCCCTGGTTTCCCGGATGGATAATGGATATAGACATTGTAGCATCGACGCTGCTTTTCATCATCGCTCTAGTTTCGATTTTTATTGCATTTGACGTGGTTAGATCAGAGGATGCACATAAAATACTGTCACTGGTTAATTTAGCGTTGATCTCGGTGTTGTTTGTATATCTTTCCTGGTGGACAGTAGAAAAGACTTCACGATCTATTCTTGGAAGTTTACGATCTGACTACATGTTTACCCTGCAAAGTCTCATCATCTTCACGCTTATAATTGCAATTCCGAGTCTTGTCAATCTTCTAAGAGATGGTACCTATGAAGTTAGAAAGAAAACAGGCATAATCCTTCTTATCACCTTGATTTTAATACCTGCCACCTTTGCCTCACTCTACTACTACATCAACTGGCAGAAGTCAAACCTGTTGATTGAGAAAGGTGAAGATTATGAGATATATCCTGCTGTGAGTTACTGGTGGGGTCAGTCAGCGGTGGTTTTTGTAGACTCCGATAAGTGGAGTTCGGGTTCTGCAGTGGGTCTGGACGAGTATGATGCCCTGAAATTCCTGGAAGGGCTTGATGATGGGAAAGTTATGGCATGGTGGGATTTTGGACTTCGCATTAAAGCTCTGGCCAAAAAGGAGCCCGTAATCTACTTCGCTTCAAAGGAGATTAAGCCGACTATTGGAAGGGTTGGATTCAATGCACAATTTGAACCCGCAAACAAAGTAAGTGATGTTGCAACTTTTTTCACAACGAACAATGAGGATGAAGCAAAAGCCTTAATGGAGAAATACGGTGCAGTATATATCTATTTCCCAAAAAAGATTGAGGTGTATCTCTTCGATGCCATGAGATCTGCTTCAGGTCAGGATGGTGAATACGAAAATTCAATGTATTACAGATTCGAGAATGGTGTGCAGATGGAGTATTTTGAGAAAATATATGAGAATGAGTACGCAGCGATTTACAGATTGAAAAGATATGGATCATTAACAGACTATGAAACAGGTGTAAATGGATGATAGAAGGAGTAAAATAAAAAGGTGGTGACAATGAGTTCTACTAAACATAAATTCGAGTTCTTCGACGTCACGGCAGACGTCGGTGTCATCGCCTATGGAAAGGACCTAAACGAGCTTTTTGAAAACGCTGCATTAGCAATGTTTGACGTGATGTGCAGCGTCCAAAAGGTCTCGCCAAGAGAGGTGCGGGACGTATCTCTAAAATCCAGTGACCTGCTGGAACTCCTGAACGGCTGGCTTACGGAGCTCCTGGCCATCCGTGATATCGAAGGGATGATGTTCGGGAAATTTGAAGTAGA
>QIEB01000242.1 GCA_003229495.1 Flammeovirgaceae bacterium | reverse complement strand
AATCCTTTATTGCGGAACGATGCTCTTTAGTAGGATAGCCTACGTTGGTATTCCAATGGTATTGGGGATGGCTTTCTGCCAGC
Organism: Flammeovirgaceae bacterium; assembly: GCA_003229495.1. GTDB lineage: Bacteria > Bacteroidota > Bacteroidia > Cytophagales > Cyclobacteriaceae > SZUA-3. Next base: position 2,430 of record QIEB01000242.1, on the reverse strand, counting down.
TTCTCCATCAGCTCGTCCCGGTGGGTTTTAGCCAAAATTGAAGCAGCGGCAATTGAGAAGTACTTACTATCTCCTTTCACAATGCAGAGATGGGGGATCTCCGGATAAGCAGTAAATCTATTCCCATCGATCAACAGGTATTCGGGTCTATTTTTAAGCTGATCAATAGCCCGGTGCATGGCCAGAAAGGAAGCATTTAGAATGTTAATACTATCAATTTCCTGGTGCGTGGCTATGCCAATCGACCAGGCAATTGCGCACGCTTCTACCTCTGGTCGCAGTTCGTTACGCTGTTTTTTTGTAAGTTTTTTAGAATCGTTAAGAATATTATGTTTAAAATCTTTGGGGAGTATTACCGCCGCCGCTACTACAGGTCCGGCTAAACAACCTCTACCTGCCTCGTCACAGCCTGCTTCTACTTTACTTTTGAAAAACCGTGGTTTTAGCATGTACAAAGCTTTCAAAGGTCCCCGGGACTCCTTGGGAGATGGCTTCGGAGTCCTCTCGGGGGATCGAAGTTCTAAGATAAATAGAATCAAGGGCTAATTAAAACCTCGCAATTTAAATTTGTTACGGATTGGATATATGTTTGCAACAAATGCTCTCAAATCATTATAAGGAACATTACAAAAGAAATTTTTTTCTTGCCTACCCGCTAATGATAAGTCAGCTGGGGCAGGTACTTGTAGGAGTTGCTGACAGCCTGATGGTGGGCCGGTTAGGCGCAGAACATTTAGCTGCTGCCTCACTGGCGAATGTCATTTTTTATGTGATCATGGTCTTTGGCCTGGGTGTTTCATACGCAATTACACCTCTGGTTGCGGCAGCTGATGGAGAGCAGGATCAATCCAAGATTACTGCAATTTTCAGCAATGGCTTGGTGGTGAATACCATTCTTGGGATGATATTGGCCTTTGGGATAGTACTGTGTACACCTATATTATATTATCTGGATCAACCAGCTGAGGTGGTAACCTTAGCTATTCCTTATCTAAGGATAATAACCGTCTCCCTGATCCCGTACATGGTATTCCAATCTTTTAGGCAGTTTGCGGAAGGCTTGGGCAATACGCGACAAGCAATGTACATTACTTTGTCGGGCAACGCCGTCAATATTTTATTAAACTACCTGTTAATCTATGGAAAATTGGGTTTCCCGGAATTGGGCCTGAACGGAGCAGGATGGGCTACACTTGTTTCAAGGATAATTATGGCCATTTTTATGGGTTTGTTCGTTTACCATGCTTCCAGATTCAGACCATTTAAGGAGGCTTTTTCTTTTTTTTATATTTCCGGAGCCGTCATCCGAAGGATTCTAAATGTGGGTGTACCTGCTGGCCTACAGTTTGTTTTTGAGGTAAGCGCATTCGGGTTTGCCGCTATAATGATGGGTTGGCTTGGTACACAAACCCTGGCGGCTCATCAAATTGCCATAAATTTAGCTTCCATCAGCTACATGATGGCCACAGGTATAGCTTCCGCAGTTACTATAAGAGTGGGAAATCAACTGGGAAGAAAGGACATGTCCAATCTTAGAAGTGCTGGCAATACTTGTTTTATAATGGTCGTGCTATTCATGGGTTTTGCCGCGCTGCTATTCATCTTGCTAAGAAATTTTTTCCCAACTCTTTACATTGATGATGTTGAGGTAGTGGAAATTGCCAGTCAACTACTGGTTGTAGCGGCGATTTTCCAAATTTCTGATGGAGTACAGGTGGTGGGAATGGGCGCACTACGGGGAATTGAAGATGTTAAGGTACCTACGATTATTGCAGTTATCGCGTATTGGGTGGTGGGATTGCCAGCCGGGTATCTTTTGGGGTTCCGGTATGGGCTGGGAGCAACCGGGATTTGGTACGGGCTGTTGATAGGATTGTCATTGGCAGCTGTTTTACTTATTTTCCGTTTTCAACATAAAACCAATCGAATGTTATCGGATACTAGGGCCTCACCAGGTTAATCCATTGATAGTATACATTCTGTAATAGTATTACATTAGTGAAATGAAGGAAGCCTTAAGGTGGATTTACTCACGCTATTGTCTGATTATCTTTGGGCTGATATTCCTATGCTTCTTACCCCTGTTTTGGCTGTTTATTCAAAGGAAACCATGGCGCAAATACGCTGCGAAATTAAATCATTGGTGGGCAGTAGTGTTTTGGAAGCTGTCATTTATTCCAGTGAAACAGATTTATCAAACCACTTTGGACACAGGATCTCAGTACGTATTCTGCGCCAATCATACCTCCTTTTTAGATATACCCCTGATCGGGTTGTGTAAAAACCTGTTTGTGTTTGTTGGGAAAGGTTCTATAGCCAAAGTGCCCCTTTTTGGCTATGTATTCAAAAAAGTACATATTACAGTTGACCGAACCAGTTTGAAAAGCCGATACCAAACCTTACAAAGGGCTGCGGAGGCCATTGACGGTG
>QIEB01000633.1 GCA_003229495.1 Flammeovirgaceae bacterium | reverse complement strand
AGATCAAAAACCACATACTCTATTTTATTTGGCTCGTAAATCATGAACTTGGCAATCGAATCTTGTGTACAAATAAGTTTGTAATTTCTGTAAGCATTGATTTTGGTTAGGTCGAATACACCTTTGGCTTTACGCGCCAGAAGATCAATATCCTGTAAAGAGACTTCATAATTGCTTAGAATCGAGGATAGGTTTTCATTGGGTCTTACGACATCCTCAATCACCACCTTGGTGTCCACATTTATACCATATAGCGTCTTAGGTATGACTGGGACATCAATAATGTTTGAGTCATTGAGCGCTATTTCCGAGGTTTGAATTTCAATGGCCTGCCCTTCAATTCTTTCACCTGTTGGGTACAGATGAAAAGCCAAAACCGAGAGCAGGATCAAACCGAATAACCAAAGCCATTTAAGCATAACACATTTTCATTAAACTGTCGACAAAACTATAAAAAAGACCTTGGTAAAGTAGGTACATGCCCAAACATTTATTATCAATGTAAGAAAACTTCATTTCAGGAAAAAATCCCGTTTTTGGCATCAATTAATATTGGAATATTTTTTGCAGTAAATTTGAGAACTTAAAAATCGTAAGTGATATGTATTTTAGAAGAATGATCATTTTGATGTGGGCCACAGTTATATTTTCAGGTCTTAGTATTACTGCCCAGATGAATCTTAAGCACGGGGATCTTTACATGGGGCCGGAAATAAAATCTAACAAGAAGGGCACTTTGGAAGACATCGTGGGCATGGACAAGGACGGCTATTATATGGTCCGCGCCGAACCACAAAATAAATTTTACCTGGAAAAGTACGATCATGACTTAAATTTGGTCAAATCAGAAGAGATAGAGTTGGGAAAGGGAGGTGATCGAAAATACATGGAATTTGCAGAACAACTGAATGGGGAAATCTACCTATTTACCTCACAGTACAATCCCTCAGTCAAACAGAAAGTACTGTTTGCAGAAAGGATCAACCGGCAAACCTTAAAGCCTGAGGGCGGCCCCATTCAGGTGACTGCTTTTAACTATCGCAGTCGATCCAACGACGGGTTTTTTGATTACAGTTTATCAAGAGACAGTACTAAAATCATGGTCTACCATAGTACTCCTTACCAGGGAAATACTGTAGAAAAGTTTGGTCTTTCGATGTTTGATAGCGATTTGAATCAACTTTGGTCAAAAGAATTAGAATTGCCATTTAAGGACAGGCTTTATGAAGTAGAGCGATACAAAGTTGATAACCAGGGTAATGCTTATTTATTGGGTATTGTTTATAGAGGACAGGTCAAGGTTAAAAGACAAGGACGTCCCAATTATGAATACCATTTACTGGCATATAATCAGGGAGACCAGTATGATGAGTATTTGTTGGACTTGCAGGATAAATTTATAACAGATATGCAGTTCGAAATTTCCAGGACTGGAGAGATTATCTGTGCCGGGTTTTACTCTGATCTGGGAAAGTCCAGCGTTAGAGGTACTTTCTATTTATTAATAGATGCTAAAACCAAGGAAATTAAGAAAGAATACTACCAGGAGTTTAATCCAAGCTTCCTAATAGATTTCATGTCTGCAAAGAGGGCTGATAAAGGCAAGGAATTGGTACGATACGATCTAAATCAACTGGAAATGCGCCGGGACGGGGGAGTGGTACTGATCGCGGAACAAATCTATATAAGAGACTCACAGAATTATAACAACTATTCTCCTTACTACCGATCATCTCAATACTATTACTCTAGTTTCCTTTCATATGGGCACTATCCCTACAGATACCATCAGAACCCCTATTTTAATAATGATTCTGAGATGCAGTATAACTACAATGACATCATGGTAATTAATATACGACCCAACGGGACTATACAGTGGGCAAAAAGGATTCCAAAAAGACAACGAAGTAAGAATGATGGGGGGAAATATTCCTCTTATGCCCTTTCCATTGCTAAAGGTAAGATGTTCTTTGTATTCAACGATAACCCAAAAAATTTGCACAAAAAGAGTAGTGATCCGAAAATTTACAATTATACCAAAGGTAAGGAATCTGTGGTGGTACTGGTTACATTGGATGGCAAAGGGGAGGTGAAAAAAGAACCTCTATTTCAGGTGCGAGATACCAAGACCACTACCAAACCCAAAGTGTGTGAACAAATTTCCAGGAATCATATGATCATCTACAGCGAGCGTAATAAGAAAGTAAACTTTGCCAGATTGACTTTTAAATAGGAGAGAAAAATCTAAAGATTTTGCTTTTCGCGGTAAGATTTAAGGCCGGCGTCAAGAAAATCCACAAAATCCGGAATACTCTTATTATAGGCAACTGGTTCAACCAGCGGTTCCTGAGGATTGTTAGCATCCAATAGCACATAAAAAGGCTGGGCATTGTTACCATACCATCGGATCTGAAGGTCAGCATTCTGTTTGCCCATGGTTTTCTTCAACTTCTGATCATAATCAGATTTATACCACTGATCTTCAGGTAATTCTTTTTTATCATCCACAT
>QIEB01000636.1 GCA_003229495.1 Flammeovirgaceae bacterium | reverse complement strand
TCATTTTTACGGGATCGTTGTAAACATTTACGGTGAGATACTGAAAATTTTGAATTTCCCCTCCGGGTTGTAATGCCCATAGGTCCCAGCCCACTTTTTCCCCATTTTGCACACTTTGTTGGTGGATTTTTTCCCAGAAATTCTCTGTTTCAGCGTACGCTGCTTCTTGTTCGTTGTCCACCTGCATAAATTCGAATAGTAAATAGACAGGATCCTCATCCTGGGCGATGGATACTTGGCACCAAAATAGGGCCAATGCGGCAGTAAGTAATTTTTTCATAGTTGTGTAATTGTAGTTTGATTGGTTTGATGACTTTTTGTAAGTAGTTGGTACTCAGCAAGAACAATATATGGATTATTCTGTTGGATTCCCAATCGAGGATTTATTCTCATCACTCATCACAAATTTCTTACATGGGTTCCTATACCGTTCAGTTTCATTAGTAATAAGCCCATGAATTCCCCTATTTCGGATCAGAAATCTAATAATCAGGTAATTATGAAGAAACTATTTTATTTAACATTTATTTTCGCTCTTCTGGCAACTGTTGCTTACGGCCAAAAGAAAAGGGTAGCTGTGGTTACCTTTTATGTAGACAAGTACATCGATGCTAATAAAATTGCCGCAGGATCCAGGCAGTCCACCTATGAAAAAACCACGGAAGATGACCCCAGGTTTGATTTACGACCAATTTTGCAAGATTTTCATGAAACGTTTATGAAAAAATACGTAAAAGAATTCCCCTTCGAAATAGTACCTGAAAGTGAAATAATTAATCATCCAATGTACCAGGCGTACAGGGGTATGGACGGAGTAGAAGACCAGGATTCAATCGACAATTTGAATGAGGCCATTCACGATCGTTTCATTGCCATTGATGGTTATAATGTACTACTCACAGGCGGAAATATGCTGAGATCATGGCGAACGGAGTCTCATTTGCTGAAGATCTTAGAGGATGTTGATATAGATGGAGTTTTATTCGTTTCCCTGTCTTATGCCTGGGAGCCGAAAATTGCACTTGGTGGCTTGGGCAATGCTGGAATTAGGTCATACATCAATATGGATTTATATAACAAAGATGCTAAAAAAGTATTCAAGCTTGATGAGTTTGCAATATCCAAAAAGGGGGTGGCTTTAGTTTCCGGGGCACCAATTTTTAACTATGACAAACTACTTCCAATGTGTGCAAATGCCACTGACAAGTTGCTTGATGATCTGCAAAAGAAGCTCCCGAAGTATGTTAAAAAGGTGGATAAAAATCTTTAGCAGAGAGCATGGGGTATAGAGCATGGCGCTGAGCGTTTGATCAGATTTTAAATATATTCTATTATGGTATCTCGCTTAGTCATGTGGATGATTTTGGCACTTCCAGGAGTACTTTGTGCACAGGGCCAGACCCAAAATTCTAAAAAACTTTCCAATGAGAGGGAATTGATCTATCAATTAATTGATTCCCTTGAAAATCGGGTTAGCGAGATTGACGGATTGCTAAGTCAGGTGGATCCTGAAGACAGATTGGAGGCAATGGTCACTAAGTACGGAAAGAATAAAGGTAAACTTATTGCCAGTGGCAAGGTATGGCCCACCATTTCTCATGAAATGGCCAGGGATAGTTGGGGTGATCCTGCCAGAATACAAAAATCGGACTTGTCTACCGGCAGTACTGAAAGGTGGTCCTATTCAAAAAACCGTTACCTGTTTTTTAAAAACGGCAGCTTAGAAAGCTGGAAAGAATAGCAGCGCCCTGCCCATGGCTAAATCCGTGAGAAGCGTGAAGCAACAGTGTGGTTTGGGTAGACTACCATTTTGCTGTATGCTGTCGTTCGGCGCTCCATGCCCCAATCGCAATTTGTTAATCTTTTATTCTATTGTTCGATATTCCCCATGCCCTATGCGCCCTGCCCCATGCCCTATGCCCTATGCCCTATGCGCCCTGCCCCATGCCCTATGCAATGAACTTCAGCACCATTACCGCAAACAATACCAATACCGAAATACTTATCAAATTAAGCCAAAATCCCGCCCGGACCATGTCCTTTATCCTGATGTGACCGCTGGCGAAGACAATAGCATTGGGAGGTGTACTAATCGGCATCATGAAGGCACAACTAGCGGCAATGGTGACAGGGGCTACCAACATCAGGGGTGGAAGATCTAGTCCCTGGGCAATTCCGATAACCACAGGCAGGAAGATAGTAACCAAAGCTACATTGCTCATTAATTCTGTCATAAAGATCATTACTCCGGTTAGTAGCAGTACCAGCAACCAGTATGGATAGGGTCCTCCTTCGGATATATAGCCTCCTACAAGTCCTATAATACCGGTGATTTCCATGGCACGGGCCAGACACAAACCACCTCCAAACAACAAAAGTATACCGTAGGGCAAACGTGAAGTATATTCCCAATCAAGCAGAAATTTTCCTTTTTTCAGGTCCAAAGGAAAAAAGAACATAAGCGTGCCTCCAACCATGGCAACTATGGTATTATTCAATATGGGTGCACCCAGCAGCT
>QIEB01000002.1 GCA_003229495.1 Flammeovirgaceae bacterium | reverse complement strand
TCCAATACAGCATTCCGAAGGTGAGAAAACCGTTCCACCCAAGGCCACCCACATGGACATGTGCTATGATCCAATCAGTAAAATGTGCCACGGCATTGATGGACTTAATTGACAACAACGGCCCTTCCAAGGTCACCATACCATAGGCGGTAACAGCAACTACCATAAATTTCAATACCGGGTCCTCGCGCACCTTGTCCCAGGCACCCCTTAAAGTAAATAATCCGTTGAGCATACCACCCCATGAAGGAGCAATCAACATAATGGAAAACACCATCCCCAATGACTGGGCCCAATCCGGGAGCGCTGTATAAAGCAGGTGATGGGGCCCTGCCCAGATATAAATAAATATCAGGGACCAAAAATGAATAATAGACAGTTTATAAGAATATACCGGTCTGTTGGCAGCTTTAGGCAGGTAATAGTACATCAAACCCAGGAAGGGAGTAGTGAGAAAAAATGCCACCGCATTGTGACCATACCACCATTGTACCAGAGCATCCTGTACCCCGGCGAACATTGAATAGCTCTTCATGAAACTAAGGGGTATTTCCATGGAATTGACCACATGTAGCACAGCCACGGTAACAAAAGTGGCTATGTAAAACCAAATAGCCACATACATATGCCTTTCCCTTCTTTTGAGAATGGTTCCAATCATGTTGATTCCAAAAACTACCCAAATCAAGGTGATAGCAATGTCAATTGGCCATTCCAATTCAGCATATTCCTTGCTGGTAGTAAATCCAAGAGGCAGGCTTACCGCTGCCGCCACAATTATTAATTGCCACCCCCAGAAATGAATATAGCTTAGGACATCGCTAAACATCCTGGTCTTTAGCAGTCTTTGCATAGAGTAATAAACCCCGGCAAACATGGCATTACCTACGAATGCAAAAATGATTGCATTGGTATGCAATGGTCTGATTCTTCCAAAAGTAGTGTAAGGAAGATCAAAATTAAAAATGGGATAGAATAGTTGAATGGCTATGGTCAACCCTACCAACATGCCCACCAGGCCAAATATCACGGTCGCCATCGAAAAGTATTTTACTATCTTGTTATCGTATTGAAATTTTTCAAGCGCCATAGGCATTATGTTTGAGTTGAAATTCAGGATTCAATATAGAGGACATAAAAGCCTCCGGCAACATTTTGATATTTTAATACCAAGACAAAAGTCAATTTTTCGTTGAAGTTTTATCGGTATAGGGCGATTGTCAAATAACATCCGTCTTGAAGGTGTTTCAGTGTCATCGAACTGCCCATCCTTTACTGCCCAAAAGAAAGCCCCTAAGAATCCTATCGCCAAGGCCAGACTGATCAAAATCAACGCTATTATTAATATCACCTTAAACAAGTCTTAATTTCATGGAAATCAAATTCACGGTGACCGTAGTAAATAACACCACTGAAATACTACTTATTGGCATTAGTATGGCAGCTGTTAACGGGGTCAAATTACCGGAAACCGCAAATGACAATCCAAGTAAGTTATATAAAAAGGACAGTCCAAAACCAGTAACTACTATTACCCGTGACCACTTAGCAAGTCGAATAAAACTAAGCAGCCGGGTAATAGCTGATGCATGAAGAATCCCGTCTGAAGCAGGAGTAAATTGATGAGGCCGCTCCGTAACCGCAATACCCACATCGCTTTTTTGCAAGGCACCTGCATCATTGAGTCCATCTCCCAGCATCATTACTTTTTCACCACTCACCTGCAACATTTGCACGAATTCAAGCTTGTCTAAAGGCTTCTGTCTAAAAAATAGAGACTTGGTTGACGGGAACAAGTTTGACAATTTTTCTCTATCAGCGTCATTATCACCTGACAGCAAAGCCAGCTTAAATTTATCTGCCAAATGCTCAAAAAGTTTGACCAGACCTGGTCGCAGTTGGCTTGATCGACGAAAAGTTCCTATAACCTGCCCATTTATGGAATAATAGGTGCCATCATGCTTCAGAAGCCCGTTTAATCCAACATACTCAGCACACCCAAGTTTGATTACTTGATCTTCAATAATGGCAGAAATACCTTGTCCCGGGTGTTCCTGGTAGTCTAATACCTGGCAATGCTCATTTTTTAGTGAAAGCTGTTTTAGATACCGCTGGATGTCCTGACTTACCGGGTGACCGGATTGGACAGTAAGCGCCGATAGCCACTGGGCCTGCTTTTCTTCAAGATTGGTAGAAAAAGTCAGCTTGCTAACGGGCTGGGTCAATGTTCCGGTTTTATCAAATATTAACGTACTTACTCCAGCCATGCGATCTACCACCTGAGCATTTTTTAAGTATAACATATTCCTTCCCATCACTCTCATTACATTTCCCAAAGTAAATGGTGTCGCCATAGCCAGTGCACAAGGACATGCCACAATCAATACCGATGTGAATACAAAAACAGACTTACCAGGGTCAACCATCCACCAATAGAATGCTGCTACAGTGGCAATTACCAGGATTACCGCGGTAAAATATCTGCTAATGCCATTAATCAGGTATTCACGAGGATCATGTTTTGTTTTAGTAAAAGCCTGGTGATTCCATAATTGTGTCAGGTAGCTTTGAGAAACAGCTCTAATTACCTTATAGTGGGCCCTCAGGCCCATCTGTCGACCTCCTGCAAAAATATGATCTCCCTTATGACAAGTAGTTTCCTGTGATTCTCCACTAACGAAGCTATAGTCTATTTTAGCCACCCTGTCCATTAAGATACTGTCAGCAGGAACCAATTCTTTATTGCGAATCAAGATAACATCACCAACCTTCAATTCCTCTACCAGTACTGATGCTTCTTTACTATTGAAAATTCTGGTAACCGCTAGTGGAAAATAGGATTTGAAGTCCCGGTTAAAAGAAAGGTTTGTATAGGTCTTGTTCTGAAACCATCTGCCTACCAGCAATAGGAACAACAAACCTGAAAGGCTATCTAAATAACCAGGACCTATTTCAAACAAGATCTCATAGTAACTCCTGGCTGCTAAAGCTATGATACCCAAGACAATAGGCACATCAATATTGAGATACTTTTGTCTTAGGCCCTTAATCGCCGACTTGAAGTATCCATTCGCGCAATAAAATAGGACCGGCAATGACAGCAGCAGGGTAATTAAGGAGAACCATGTTGCCAGTACTTTGTCCTGTCCAAAATCCAAGCCCAGGTACTCCGGAAAACTCAGGAGCATTATATTGCCAAAACAAAATCCCGCTACCGCTATTTTTAGAATAAGGCGTCTATTGACATTCTTGGTATTTTGAATGGTCCTGTCCTCCAGGTTAATGGAGGGTTCGTAACCAATAGCTGACAGAAGTTCCACCAGTTCGCGTAATGTTAGAAATTTTGGGTGGTAATCAACGGATAAATTCCGTGCTCCCAAATCCACCCTGGCGAACAAAACACCTTCGTGCAAACGCTGCAAATGCTCCAACAGCCATATACAGGAACTGCAATGTATTGATGGGATAAAAAAAGTTATCTTCTGTAAATTCTCGGAGGAGTAGTCCAGCAGTGTTTGCCCAATCCGGGGATTGTCGAGGTAAGCAAACTTATAGTTATCTGATGTTTGAGGTGAGCCGGGAGATAATTCAAGATCATAATAAGTAGCTAAATCACTGTTTTTTAAAATCTCATAAACGGATTGGCATCCGTTACAACAGAAAATCTTATTCTCAAAATGAACAGGTCTGGCATCACATTCATCTCCGCAATGAAAGCATTTTAGATTT
>QIEB01000384.1 GCA_003229495.1 Flammeovirgaceae bacterium | reverse complement strand
TGAATAATTATGCTGAATACCTGGAAGAGGAAATTGAAAAATTTTCCGAAGTAAGCCGTTTGGACATCAGGGGAGTTGACGAAAAGGAAGTAAGAGTCATGGCCAATCCCCATGCAATGGAAGCTCGGCGCGTCAGTTTTGAGGACATTGAAAACGCCATAATTGCTGAGAATGTAACCATGTCAGGTGGAAATGTATTGGCAAACGGCCAGCGTCGTGGTATCAGGATTCTTGGTGAATTTAGTGATCCTATGCAACTGGAGGACATCGTAGTAAAAAACGAAGATCAGAATATTGTTTACCTGCGAGATATCGCGCGGGTAGAGTTCGATTATAAGGAAAAGGAAAGCTACGCCCGTCTTGGAAACGACCAGGTAGTAATGGTAGACGTAATTCGGCGAAGTGGAGAGAATTTGTTGATCCTGACCGACAAAGTACACCAAGTGCTGGATTATGCCAAGGATACGGTTTTCCCACCGGATTTGAAAGTTGTAATAACCAACGATCAATCCGTGCAAACCAAAATGATGGTTAATAGTCTGGAAAACAATATTATTTCTGGAGTTATCCTGGTGGTGCTGGTATTGCTGTTCTTCTTGGGCACCAGAAATTCACTATTCGTAGGACTGGCCATACCACTTTCCATGTTTATTACCTTCAATATTCTCAGTGCATTCGGTATAACCATTAATATGATGGTTTTGTTTTCCTTAATAATGGCCTTGGGGATGCTTGTGGATAATGGAATAGTAGTGGTCGAAAACACCTATAGATTGATGGAGGAGGGCATGGGCCCTTTGGAAGCCACCAAGAAGGGTGTGGGAGAGGTAGCTATGCCGGTTATTGCTTCCACCGCCACCACCTTGGCAGCATTTTTACCAATGGTTTTTTGGCCGGGTATGGTTGGTGAATTTATGGGCATTCTGCCGGTCACATTGATGATCACTCTGGGATCTTCATTATTTGTGGCCCTGGTTATTAATCCGGTACTTATATCAACTTACATGAGGGTAGGGGCCAGCAAAATCAATAAAAAGAAAATGTGGCGTCGTATGCTGATTATGGTCCTCATTGGAGTGGCTTTGATCGTGACAGGTTTTTTGACCAATGGTTCACTTGGAAAAGCCCCCACTATTATTGGCAACTTTTTAAACATTATTGTATTACTCACATTACTGAACGTTTACCTGCTTAGCCCATGGTCAGAACGGTTTCAAGGAGCGTTTCTTCCTTGGTTGGAACAATGGTATCAACGGTTACTCTCCTATGCTTTACATGGGAAAAGACCTGTTTATTTCCTGGTTGGTACATTTCTGGCGCTGTTGATGTCCATCGGACTGATGTTTGTTTTTCAACCTGCAGTGCTATTTTTCCCGGAAAACCAGCCGAAATATGTAAACATATTTGTGGAGTTTCCGGTAGGTGCTGACATTGAGACCACAAATACCTTTACTAAGAAAATTGCAGGCCAGGTAATGGAAGTTATACAGCCTTATGATTATATGGTTGAATCTGTGGTTTCAAATGTGGGCGAAGGCACTGCTGATCCCAACGACCCAACGTCCATCGGACAAACCGAAACACCCAACAAAAGCCGTATCATGGTCAATTTTGTGGAATTTCAATATCGGAAGGGGAAAAACACCAAGGAGATTATGGACGAGATCCGGGAAGCTGTTCAAGGTTACCCCGGTGTTACTATAACCGTAGATAAGGACGCCGCTGGCCCTCCCGTTGGTAAGGCCATCAGTATTGAAGTGACTGGCGAAGACTATCCTATCCTAATCGATCTGACTGAAAATCTAAAGACATTTATCGCGGAGTCGGGAATCCCGGGAATCGAAAAATTGCACACGGATCTGGAAACCGGAAAGCCTGAGCTGATCATAGATATCGACCGGGAAAAAGCCAGGAGATTTGGTCTAAGTACTTATTCTGTGGCTTCCGAATTAAGAACCGCCCTATTTGGCAAGGAGGTGTCAAAGTTTAAGCAAGGTGAGGACGATTACGAGATCCAACTTCGGCTGGACGACCGCTACCGATATGACATTGAGGCTTTATTGAATAAAAGTATCACCTTCCGTGATCAGACCGACGGGAAAATATATCAGGTACCTATAGCTTCGGTAGCAAAAGCTGAATTGAGCTCCACGTTTGGCTCCATTAAGAGGAAGGAACTAAAAAGGGTGGTTACCATAAGCAGTAATGTGCTGGGTGGTTTTAATCCAACTGTGGTCAATGACGAGATAAAAACCCTATTGTCAGACTACACATTGCCAACAGGTTATGAGATCAAATTCTCCGGTGAGCAGGAAAAACAGGCGGAGGAGATGGCTTTTTTGAGCAGGGCATTGATGATGGCGGTGTTCATGATATTCCTGATCATCGTTTCACAGTTCAATAAGGTGTCTGTGCCGTTTACTGTATTGTTCAGTACTATAGGAGTGTTCCTTGGCCTGGTGCTGTTCAACATGGATTTTGTGATCATTATGTGTATGGTGGGCATTATATCACTGGCAGGAATAGTGGTAAATAACGCCATTGTATTGATCGATTTCATAGAGCTAAGCAAAAAGCGTCTTAAACAGAAACTAGGTATTACCGGGCATTTAGCTAAGGAAGATGCCATTAAGGCCATCGTGAGTGCAGGGAAGACCAGATTGAGGCCTGTATTGCTTACGGCAATCACAACTATTTTGGGTCTAATTCCCTTAGCATTGGGCATTAATATTGATTTTCTGAAATTTATGGGCTCCTATAGCACAGATTTTTATATCGGTGGTGATAATGTAGTATTTTGGGGCCCAATGTCATGGACCATCATATTTGGTTTAACGGTTTCTACTTTCCTGACTTTGGTGATTGTCCCTGTGATGTATATTCTAACAGAAGCACTAAACCGTCGATTGGGATTAGGGAATTAAATTAAAATCAATAGCCAATCATGTCTAATACAGTTACTAAACTGATTATGCTTCTGGGTATCCTGTCCTTCGATATGGTAATATTTTTACTACTGCGAAAGACGTTTTCAAGCTTAAATAAGAGATGGTGGACTGCTTTTGATTGGGGGTATTGGGCTTTGAGTCTGATCATTTTGGGATGTTTCTGGTTTTTGGACTGGATTTTCTTGAATATCAGTTCATACAGTGACCGTAAAATGGTCATATCATTTATTGCCATTACCCTGGTGGTAAAGATTTTAGCAGCAATTTATTTGGCTCAGGATAACTTAATAAAAGGTGCTGTTAAATTGCTCATGAAGTTAAAATCGCATAATAGGGTCAAAATGAATCCCCAATATGTGGGAACGGGTATATCCAGAAAACAGTTTATATACAGGGCAGCGCTGATGGCCACTTCCGTACCTATTGCAGTGGAAGGCTTTAGTATTATTAATCAGGCCTATGACTATCGCATTAGAAGGGAAAAAATTATACTGCCAAATTTGCCAAAGGCATTTCATGGATTAAGAATTGCCCAGATCTCCGATATCCATAGCGGAAGCTTCAATAACAAAACCGCGGTAAAAGTAGGTGTGGACATGCTTTTACAAGAGCATCCGGATACGGTCTTCTTTACCGGGGACCTGGTGAACCGGCAGTCGGAGGCAGTCGGATGAAATAAATGAATATATTGATGTTTTTGAAAAGGTGAAAGCGCCACTTGGCGTATACTCGATCCTGGGTAATCACGATTACGGTGAATACCGCTCCTGGCCTTCACCCCAGGCTAAGCAACAAGACTTCAAAAATATGCTGGAGGCACACAAGCAGTTGGGGTGGAAACTTCTGAGAAATGAAAATCATATACTTAAAGAGGGTAGGGAATCATTGGCTATACTGGGCGTGGAGAATTGGGGCATAAAACGGTTTTCTAAATATGGGAAACTGGAAGAGGCATACAAAGGGACTGAAGAAGCTGCGGTCCGGCTGTTAATGTCACACGATCCCAGTCACTGGGAGGCCAAGGTTTTAGACTATCCGGATATTGACATGACTTTCTCTGGTCACACTCACGGATTTCAGTTTGGGGTGGAATTTGATGAATTCAGATGGAGTCCTTCTCAATACTTGTACAACCAATGGGCAGGTTTGTACCAACAAGGAACTCAGCGAATTTACGTAAACCGGGGTTATGGATTTATCGGAATGCCCGGACGGGTAGGCATTAATCCGGAGATCACTATTTTCGAGCTGGCAGCCGGCTAAGCCGGAAATCTAGGGTGTTAGGGACGAAGGTGTTAGGGTGTCAGGGACTAAGGTGTTAGGGTGTTAGGGACGAAGGTGTTAGGGATTACAACTCACTGGACCTGCTACATTTGACTGGACAGTAAGTTAAGCACATAATCAATTAACTTACCATTATGAAAAGAGAAAGAAGATCCTATGACAAGG
>QIEB01000254.1 GCA_003229495.1 Flammeovirgaceae bacterium | reverse complement strand
GGCGGGTCATGGTCGGTGTCTTGTGGAACGCTCAGGAACCTGGAGTGTATCGGAGTTGGGGTCATAAATCAAAGACCTGACCCTTATTGTTCAGCACTTTTTTCATTGTTCTTTGTTCTCTGGACAGGAAACCCGTATTAGCGGGTACGAATATTAGCAAAATCTGTGTTCTGACCCCAGATCTTGGGATCATAGATCAAAGACCTGACCCTATTTCCCCTCCGGAGCCCTAAAATCTCATCTTCTGCGCGAGAAGTGCTCTCTCTGTCTCTATCAAATATGTCGAACCAACAAACCTCTCGTTCGTTATTTAAGTACTCGAACATTGTTCTTTCACGATTTCTATTTAGCACATCGAAAACCTAAAGTGCCGCTTATCCAGTCAGGAGAGTAGCCGGAGCGGATTATCGATAGATAGTTAGTTTTTTGAACATCACTTCCGATCGCTTGTCTCCAGTGTCCACCTCGAATGGTTTTTAATTTAGCGTGAGCAGGGCCCTTGGGATTATTTCTTGGTGACTTTTGATAATAAGTTTTACTATACCAATCTGAGACCCACTCGCTAACATTCCCCCCCATATCAAATATGCCATATGGACTCTTGTCGTTAGGGAAGTTACCTACTCTCTTTGGTCCGCCTAGTCCTACACTAGCATCACCCTGTTTGGCTGGCTCATTTCCCCAAGGATTTTTTGGAAATTTAGTACCTCTTGCAGCTTTTTCCCATTCGGCCTCTGTTGGCAATCGTTTCTCCATCCAACTGCAATACTTGTTTGCGTCATTCCAGTTTATGAGCGTTATTGGATCTGATTTGCTTAATGTCTTTATATATTCATCATCACTTAATATTGGCCACGGCGATTTTAATGGTCGACACTTATTGTTGGCAATACATTCCAGATAGTTTGCGACTGTAACTTCATATTTGTCGATTAAATAGTTATCAAGGTAAACGATGTGTTCAAAATATTTTTTATCGCTAGAAAATTCATTTTGATTGAAACCCATCCTAAATTCACCGACCGGTACTAAAATCATTTGCGAATTATCGATTGACCTTCCTGAACTATCTGATCCACAGCCCATTGCCAATATAACTAAAAACGAAGAAACTAAAACATAGTTTGGGGGGCTCATAATAATCTTCCGCTTTCTACTTTTTAGGTGTTTGTACAGGCACGTAATACCGAGTCCCACCAATCTGTGTTGAAAAATTTACTTTCCCCGTGTCTATAAACAATTTTTTAAATCTGCTGTTAGGATCATTTAAATATCCTAATCCTTCAAAATATTCAGCCCCACCCGTTGGATCAGGTTCTCTTTTCGTTAGAACCCCAATGACCCCAGCTTTGGTTCTCTTTGCCTTTTCATTTGGGCCGACGCTGTATTTATATTTTTGTATATATTTTGTGTAAAGGCTATCGTCATTACTTGGATCATAACCAAGGAACCAAGCAGATGTAATGGCTGATTCATAAACTGTTTTGCCTTTACCCTCGCCCAGTCCTTTGTTTTGCATCGTCCAAACAATTCCTACGATCTCGTCATAAGGTCTTGGAAAAGAGGCTTCTGCATAAGCAGTTGCTGATATTGTATGAAATTGATTAATCGTTGTGCCAGTATCAATTAGTTTTGAACCGGTTTTTGGCCATACGTAAACATTCTTATCTCTAGGGTTAAATTCCTTAATAAAATTGCCTTCTCTATCGTATAATTCGGCAGGCAGAACTTGATTGCTGTCGAGTCCCCTAACCCACTTATTCCCCTGCCGCAAAACTGAATATTTAGCAACTGGAGAGTAATTGCTTTTCCTATTGTCTTTTAACCAGTCACTTTTATTGTAATTCGAGCTATTTTTATTGGTCTCATATCCTCCTAGCCAGCTATAAGCTTTCCAAACGTCACTACCAGACTTGCCAAAACTGTCAGCCAGACGTTCTTCCGTTTTATCATTGTAACCATAGTTCTGGGCCACCATGTGATAGCCCTCATGGGCAATCGTGGAAACCTTATCATCGGTGTTTGTGGCGTCTAATATCCATGCATTTATAGCGATATTTTTACTTAGTTTGTCGAACCCACCAGCGGAGAAGTTAAAATTGTATCTAGCTCTGGCTGTATCCCAACCAATCACATTAGGATCGCCGTCATATACAAACACCTTGGCGACCTTGGCCAACTCTCTGCCCTCCGCCGTGCCATCTATATATGTCTGAAGCGCTGTCTGTATATCATCGGCACTCGCTGTAGCCATATTTATGCCAGCCCGAACAGTGGCATTGCGAAGAAGCTTTGCAGCGGCCTCTCGCTGCTTCTGTTTATCGCCAACAAATCGACCATAATCTTTAAACGACATAGATTTATCGCCAACAACCTGGCCGATTCCTTCCTTGATGTCTTTTCCATGGCGGTACGTGTCATAAAAGTCTTTGGCAATCAGTTTCCACCCCTCTTTACTCGCCATCCGGTGATCCACCGTCACATCAACATTCAGACCACCGGTATTCCGGTTCGCCGTGACGGT
>QIEB01000021.1 GCA_003229495.1 Flammeovirgaceae bacterium | reverse complement strand
GAGCAAGCCTGGAAGATTGAGTTTCAGACTGCACCCGTAATTCAGGGTGAAATCTATGAAGTAATTTCAACTTCAGGTGTTTGGAAGGTTTCTCCATCGGATTACAAAACGCTTGTGGCTACCGCCAATGGTACGTTGACTTTCAAAACCGGAAATTTAACGAAAGGGAGCAGGGTAAAGAAAGGTCAGGTTTTAATGACTGTAAGTAGTGAAGGTCTTACTTCCAATAATTTGAGAGCTAAAATTCAAAAAGCTAAAGCGGATTATGAGCAATCAAAATCAGCCTATGAGCGAAAGAAACAATTGTATGAGTCGAAAATTGTATCCAAAGCAGAGTTTGAACGGGTAGAGCAGAACTATCAGATATCCAAGTCAACTTATAATACATTGACGGCTGGTTATTCTGCTGGAGGTAAACAAGTGGTAGTACCATTTGACAGCTTCATAAAAACTGTTTTTGTTGGCAATGGTAATTTTGTACAAGAGGGTGCTCCGCTCGTTGTGATTGCAAGTCATCAATCAAGTATGCTTGAAACACAGATAAGTCCTTCTTTTGCTTCTCAACTGCAAAGTATTCATGATGTGTGGTATCAGCCTAAGTCAGGTTACTGGTCGAGTTTAAACAAGACTGGGGGGGGCATCCTTTCGATTAGCAAAGGGGTAGAAAGCGATAAACCATTGTTATCAGTATTTGCCGAAATAAATGAAGTAGTTGAAATGCCTGAAGGTAGTTTTACCGAGGTACAGCTTGCTTTTGGCAATCCCATAAAAGTGCCTGTTATATCTGAATCCGCCCTGCTGGAAGATTACGGTAATTATTCAGTCATCGTTCAATTATCTGGTGAAAGTTTTGAAAGAAGATCTGTGATAATTGGTAAAAGAAATGGGGGCGAAGTTGAGATAAAAAATGGATTAGCGGCCGGGGAAGTGGTCGTCACAAAGGGAGCTTATCAGGTAAAAATGGCATCCATGTCAGGTGCAGTTCCCGCTCATGGCCATTGATATTTTTTGTATCGCTGCATTTGGACAATCAATCACAGGAATAGTTTTAGACAAAGAAACCAAACAAGCAATTCATTTATGCTAAACAAAATACTATCAATATCACTTCAAAATCGCTTGATGGTGCTTTTAGGCGCTACATTACTAAGTATTATTGGTTTATATATGGCAAGAACCATGAACATAGATGTATTTCCAGACCTGACAGCTCCAACGGTGACAATCCTGACAGAGGCTCACGGGATGGAATCGGAAGAAGTGGAAAAACTGGTGACTTATCAGCTAGAAACAGCCTTGAACGGATCTCCCAACGTTCGAAGAATCCGTTCGTCATCTGCCGCCGGGATCTCCATTGTTTGGATAGAGTTTGAATGGGGAACGGATATTTATCGGGCTCGTCAAATTGTAAGTGAGCGCATCCCAATGGTGCTAGAAAACCTGCCGGATGGTGTAGGAACACCCACTATGGCTCCCATATCATCTATTATGGGCGAAATCATGCTATTGGCCGTGACTTCTGATAGCTTATCATTAATGGAGCTAAGGACTTTGTCGGACTGGACTATTCGACCAAGGATTAAATCCATTGGGGGAATCGCCAATGTGATTGTAATTGGTGGGGATTACAAGCAATATCAGGTATTTGCCCATCCGGAAAAACTAAAGTACTATTCTGTGACACTTGGTGAGTTGCTAAAAAAAGTGAAGGAATCCAATATTAATGCACCTGGTGGGGTCATCAATCAACATGGCAATCAATACATTA
Organism: Flammeovirgaceae bacterium; assembly: GCA_003229495.1. Taxonomy (GTDB): domain Bacteria; phylum Bacteroidota; class Bacteroidia; order Cytophagales; family Cyclobacteriaceae; genus SZUA-3. The sequence goes on along the minus strand of QIEB01000021.1, from coordinate 757 downwards.
TCAAAGGAAGTGGCAGGGCATATTCAATAGAACATTTACAAGAAGCTGTATTGAAGCAGGTAAACGGGTATACCATAAAAATTATGGACATTGCTACTGTTCAAATTGGTGCGGCCGATAAAATTGGTGATGGCTCACTGAACGCCTCTTCCGCCGTAATATTGACCGTTTCCAAACAGCCCAATGTAAACACACTGGAATTAACAGAAAGTTTGGATGCAGCGATTGCGGATTTGAAGAAAACGCTGCCTGAAAATGTTGAAATTAAAAATCATATTTTCCGACAGGCTGATTTCATTGAGGCATCAATTAACAACCTGAACCAAACCTTATTGGAAGGTGCGTTTTTCGTGGTTATCGTTTTGTTCATCTTCCTGATGAACTGGAGAACCACGGTCATTTCTTTGCTGGCTATTCCAATATCATTGATAGTTTCTGTGATCGTCCTGAAAATGTTGGGCTACACTATTAATACCATGAGCTTAGGTGGTATGGCTATTGCCATTGGCGCTTTGGTAGATGATGCAATTATAGATGTTGAAAACGTGTTCAAACGACTTAGGGAAAATATCCAAAAACCTAAAGCAGATCGATCTCCAATATTGACTGTTGTTCGTGAAGCTTCCGTTGAGATTAGAAGTTCAATCATTGTAGCAACACTAATCATTATTGTTTCTTTTATTCCTTTATTTTTCCTGACTGGAATGGAAGGTCGATTGCTCCAACCTTTGGGTATCGCATTTATCACGTCTGTGTT
>QIEB01000286.1 GCA_003229495.1 Flammeovirgaceae bacterium | reverse complement strand
GAAGTGACTACTCCAAAATTTCCACCTCCCCCTCGCAGCGCCCAAAAAAGATCGATATTTTCCTTTTGATCACAATGAACTAACTCACCCTGAGCTGTTACCATGTCTACAGAGAGTAAATTGTCTAATGTCAATCCAAATTTCCGTGCGAAATAGCCAATGCCTCCTCCCAGTGTAAGCCCTGCTACTCCAGTAGTGGAAACTATTCCGCCAGTGGTGACCAGATTATATTTTTGTGTTTCTTTATCCAGGTCACCCAACTTTGCCCCTGGTCCAACTCTGGCTGTTTGGGCAACCGAGTCTACAGAGACTGAGTTCATAAGCGACAAATCAATCATTAAGCCATCTTCACAAACGGCTTTACCAGCTACACCATGCCCGCCACCCTTAACCGAAATTACCAGGCCATTTTCTTTTGCAAAACGAACTGATGTTATCACGTCAGGTACACTTTCACAACAGGCAATTAATGCTGGTCGGCGATCAATCATACCATTCCAAACGGAACGGGCTTCATCATATCCGTTTTCTCCAGGAACCAATAAAGCGCCTTGGAGGTTATTTTTAAACAGTTCAATTGATGCTGAGTCTATTAAAGATGGGTCCATTTTTTAACTTTGAGTTGATGTTATTTACCTGAATATAAGGATATTATCTAGCAGTTACAACCAGTTCTTTATTTTCAGAATCACATAAATATTCCGGAGAAATGTTGGCCTATCGCTCTTTCCAAACTTCTTGCATTGACTAATTAATTAAGATTCAAACCTTATGTACAACCCGTCACTATCGCATTTAAATAACTATAGGCACTGGGCACATGCTGTGCTTCAAGTCCATGCATTACCAAATAACCATTAAAATCTATTTCCTTTAACTTTCTGACATAGAACTTAAAATCTATGTCCCCTTTCCCCGGAGTAAGAATGTTTCCCATGAGATCACGGTCCTTTGCATGTGCCATCCAAATGTCATTGTGTAGAAGATACACGGCCGCATCAATAAGCTCATTGATTTGGCTGGTATGATCAGCGGAATCGAACAAATTTGCCGGGTCCAGGATTATTTTAATTCGATCGCTTCGTATTTCGTTCAGTAGTTTACGAGCTTTCCGGGCATTGGAAATCACATTGGCCTCTTCTGGCTCAATGCCAAGATATATCTGATATTTCTCAGCAATAACCACCGCCTTTTCCAAGGTTTGAACAAGTTGCTTCCAGGAGGCCGTACTGGCATTTTCAGGATGCCATCTCCACTTATCAATGGGATCACAGGTCCCACTGCATAGTGATATAAACCGGGTTCCCAATGAACTGCAGCATGAAGCCAAAACTTCCAATGACCTAATGCCCTCATCCCTCACTTTAGAATCCGGATGAATCATGTTGAAAGTCGATGAAAGACCAATAATGCTAATCTTATTTTCGATTGCAGCGGTTTTTACTTGCTCGGTAATTTCTATTGGAATTTCTAATGGTTGGGAAGGTAGCTCACAACAACTCATATTGAAATGCACATGCTCAAGACCATGTCCTTTAATCGTTTTGAAAAGTGTCTGTACATTTGGACTGTCCCAGGTTCTGGCGAAGATGCCCAATTGAATCATAATGAGCCCGATACTTGTTCTAGAGTTACTCTTTGGCCCGTTTTCACCGACTGGGTTATTGCCAGCAATGCCTTAATTGAATGGAGACCCTCGGATATATTGGTGCCAGCCTGGGGGTGTCCGTTTAAAATCGCTCCCGCAAAACTCTCCAACTGCAATTGAAAAAAATGGGCCCTATTATCTAAAGGTTGTCGATAAATCTGATCTTTCTCCAAAAAACACTGCACTTCACTGGTTTTAAAATACCAGGGATTGTAGATCTTACCCAGTACGCTGCCTTTTTCTCCATAAATTTGAAACCCTTCATGCCAATCCATTCTAACCGCAACAGTCAAATCAAGATGTCCATTTGCTCCATTGGTAAATTCGGTATCAACAAACCAACTAAGTATACCTTTTTTCTCTACTAACCGGGCCTGAACACTTTCAATGGTACCTACAAAAAATCTGGCCAGATCGACCAGGTGACTACCATGAGCCAACAAATTGTAACTATATGGATTAGATTTTGGATCCTCGCCCGGTTTTTTTGCTTTATCACTTTGGACAAGCACTGGCTGTGTACTATCAGTCATCTGATAACGATGGGTTGAATCACAATACCACGCTTTATAGGCCACTATTTCGCCAATATCTCTCTTTATAAAAGATTTTGCGTAGGCTATTCCCGGATCGAAGCGTTTCATATGCCCAATCTGAAATAATAATCCTGATCTCTCGACCTCCCTTTTTAGTTTTTCAGCCTCTCCGAGATCTTTACCCAACGGTTTTTCGACTAAAACGTGCTTGCCTGCTGCAATGGCTTGATGTGAAGCGGATATGTGGAATGCATCAGCCGTTGCTATAATTACAGCCTCCAACTCCTTATCAGCTAACATTTCATCATAGTGGGTATAAATATTTTTGGCCTTGTAAAATGACCCCAT
>QIEB01000188.1 GCA_003229495.1 Flammeovirgaceae bacterium | reverse complement strand
ACTGATCGGGATTCAGTAATTGTTCAACCGTCATGGAATTTCCTCCTTCAATCAGATGTTTGGCCCAATACTGATACCCCTGCTTTTCCCAGTGGGAGCTAAAATAAACTGATAGACCAGTTTCGAATACGTCATGCGCCGGCCGGCCCAATATCTTTCTAATAATTAGTTGATTCTCTTTTCCATAATAGCGATCGGCGAAATGCTCGTCAAAAGCTGTGTGGACTTCCATTCTGGTAAAATCCAGATGACTTTGTTCGGTAGATCCAGTCATCAACCCTTTAATTTCAGTGGTTGGATACAGGTAATAGTTGATGGGTCCAATGTCTATATTCACTCCGGACATTTGTTGGATGCTGAGTAATTCTCTTTGGCTTTCTATGGACAAAACCTGCATTGATTGGGAATTCAAACTATGGTGGTAGCTGTGAAACACAAAAGGTCCCGTCTTCCAACTTTGAACAACTTCAACCGGTAGCTCTATTTGCTGTTGCTTGTCAATTTCCCATCGAGTTTCTGGTTGCTGTGACAAATTTCCCAACAATACTCTTTGGTTTTCTTTTAACACTTCGTAGTTCCAGTTACCTCTAAGAAAGCTGGTTATTCTACTATTAACAAGCTCCCATATTAAAGACTCATTGTCTGAAGTAAACACCCCTAAAGGCATTTTTACATTAAGCGGGTTGGGATAGTAGGAAAGAACCACAGCATGAGCATTGGCCTCAAAGGAACGATTTCCAAAGTTTATGATACTCCGTTTAATTTCAAAAGGCAACTCGGCCATAAATTCGGCAATCCATGAATTTTGATCTGGCGTTCCAATGAGCATTATTGGAGTCGAAGCCAGTTCTTCCGCAGATACTTCCCGATGATCTTTGATGGAAAGCTCCAGGTTTTCCGAATGAAATTCCTGAACTAAATTCCTGATCTTACGCTGAAAATTGTTATCCTCCCACCCATCTATCAGCAGTATTCTTTGTTGAGAGCGTACAACCCTATAAAGGTCTCTTTGCGTCACCTCTCTTTTATCAGGATTTGCTGGTTCCTTGCCCTGTACTTGACATTCATTGAGGACTATTAAACCAGTTAATAAAAAATAGTAAATAGGGTTTAGGACACTGCGCACTTTTTAACGTAATTTAACTATAAGTATGAAACTAATAAATTTGCATATTGTTCCATAGGTATTAACCAAAGTACTTATGAAAAACGTATTAATAGTCTTGATGTTATTATTCCAGGGTGTTTGGAGTTGTGCTCAAAATGGAAAACCTCCAGCCTCTTTAACGAACTCAAGTACGGCTCCTGATAACAAGATAGTGAAAACAGAGGCCGAGTGGAAAAATATACTGGACACAGAGCAATATTATGTGTTACGTGAGCAAGGTACCGAACCGGCCTTTACCGGAGAATATCATAATTACAAGGGTAAGGGCATCTATACTTGTGCAGCCTGCGGCAATATTCAGTTCAAATGCCAAATACAGATCAGGAACCGGGTGGCCTAGCTTCTGGCAACCAGTTGCTGAAACAAACGTGGATACCAGGCCTGAGCCAACCTATGGATTTGGAACCCTGGAGGTGCATTGTGCAGTATGCGATGGTCACCTGGGCCATATTTTCAATGATGGTCCACAGCCCACTGGACTGCGCTATTGTATCAACTCGGTATCTCTAAATTTCAAGTCAAAATAGCCACATCCCTTGTCTCATATCCTTCGTCCCTCGTCTCATATCCTTCGTCCCTCGTCCTTCGTCCTTCGTAATTATATTAACTATGGATAAATTTATGGAGGCTGCCTTAGAACAGGCTAAAAAAAGCTTAAGTGAGGGTGGGATTCCAATCGGTTCGGTATTGGTCAAAGATGGAATAATTGTAGCGCGCGGCCACAACAAACGAGTTCAGGAGCAAAACCCAATTCTACACGGAGAAATGGATTGCCTGTACAATGCCGGCCGAATTGGGACCTATAAAGACACCGTGATGTACTCTACCCTGATGCCTTGCTATATGTGTGCCGGTACAATTGTGCAATTCAAAATCCCCAAAGTGGTGGTGGCCGAATCAGTTACATTTGGGGGAGCCAGAGACTTTATGGAGCAGCATGGAGTGGAAGTGATTGACCTACATCATGAGGTTTGCATTAACATGATGCAGCAATTTATCAAAGAGAATACTGAACTGTGGGGTGAGGATATAGGGGAGTTATGAATTCTTAGTTTTTAGTTTTTAGTTATTAGTTTTTAGTTATGAATTGTGAGTTCATGAGATGAAGCGTTGCATGACCATGTATGCAATTAACACAGCAGCCAGCATGATCTGAATGATATCTTTTTCCTTTCGAATCAGGAATGATTGAATGCCTCTGAGGTTAGTTCTTATTTTCATCATCCACGAATAAAAACTTATACAATTCTGAATTACAATACAATAAGTGTTGTAGTTTAGATATTTAATATAACGTTTTTTTCTGAAACTTGGTATTTCAAATGGATTTATAAATTGGAGTAAACCATATGAAGAGGTAATTGCAGGCACGGGTTATGCGATAATCTGGCTTAGTTTGGAACAATAATCACTGACAAATTCATTCAATCTTTTTAGTCGATATTGCATTATCCAACGTGGATGAGGCAAAGGAATTACCTGATCAAACAATCGATATTTGTCATTTAAAAATTGAAGATATTTATAGTTTTTACCCTGTCCCAGACTAAAGGCCCTGGGGCATGCGCCCAATTTTAGCTGACTCCTCAGGCAACTAACCATAAACGGTTCCCAGGCATTCTGTAATTCCATAAGGTCATAATAATTTAGATTCTTCCCCAAACGGGTAAATCCCAATGGTGACACGGAGGTAAAGTAGAAGTTTTTATAAAACTTCGAAGTGCCTCCAAACGCTTCAATCATATGATAGATGAACCTGGATGAAAGCTCCGGGATGGGCTTAAAATTATTATCGATTCCACAAGCTTCATTTAAACGAATGGGATCGGTGAATGGTATTCCTGTGGTTCCTGCCCCAAGCCTACCAGGATTGATACCAATAAGGAACACTCGTGGATGATGATCACTATAATATTTCGAATAAAACTGATTCATTACTCTCCAGACAGTAGAGTTCATATAAGGGTGCAATACCTCAACACCCTGAGGTACTGTAGGACCACTACCAAGATTCTGATAGAATTCAAGTACTTGTTCACCAAATGTTTTCACAAATAGAATGATCGTAATGTTGAAAAATAAAAAAACCACTGCAATTAACAGTGGTTCCAATCTATAAAGATTCTATTTTAATTTACTCTTACTAAATATACCGGTTGTTTTTTCAAAGACCGGTAATGTTTTTCATAGGCAACCAAGCGGTCACCCTCAAAAAGCCAAACATCATCGTCATCGTCTTCATCTAAGACCAGGGCACCTCGTGAATCAATATACCAATATGCATATTCAACTGTTTGTTCTCCAAAAACATCTACAAAAATTTTTAATTTGTGGTCAGGCTGAAATTCAAACTTTATATCAACCTCATCTAAGATATTAAAGACTATACCTGTAACTGATTCAGCCACGATCCTTCCGAGCCAAGGCACGTCCTCTTTTTCCAGTTCTTCCTCGATATAGTCTTCATCAAAGTCAAACACCATTTTCCATTGACCTCTTAGGTCTCGTTCTTTTACTTTATCCTGTGATTGAACATTAAATCCAATGAACAAAACCAACAGTAAGCTAAGTGTGATATATTTCATAGTTTTAGTAGTTTGTATTACAAGGTACTAATCTATATATATTACTCTACTTCAGCACAAAAGGTTACAACAGTTAATAGTTTTTCTGAAGCGCCTTGACCAAATCACATCGGCATAGGTTCGCCAGTTCAGCTACTGTAAGCAGGAATGCCCATTTGGCCAACCCATGACAGAGCTCAGAGAAACATCCAGCAATACATTCAAACCCAGTACAGCAGAGGTCGAACGGCGCTACCGCAACGTCCATG
>QIEB01000631.1 GCA_003229495.1 Flammeovirgaceae bacterium | reverse complement strand
CAGGCGATGCAAAAAATATGCGCATAACTAAAGTTACGTAAGTATTTTTTAAAGAAGTATGGGGCAAAAAGAGCAAGACTTGGTTTGGCTAAAGTATGCTTAACTTAACACTACTTCCATAGACTTTTTGGATAGGTACCTTGGTCAATGAAGGAGTTGATTTCGTTCATCACCGTTGCTTTGTCTTCTTTATAGGTAACGCCCATCCAATTATCCTGACAGGTAAGTACGTTTACAGTAGCTGTATCAGCTTCAACCAGGTTGTTTATGGCATAAGGAATAAAAAATTCAGACTTTGGATTGTCTCCCTGCTTTGCCACAAAGTCAGCAAATTGTTGCTGCAGTTCATTGAAAATTACCGGCGTAAAACCCCAAAAATTAGTGGATACCAGGGTGCCGCCTGGTATAGTAACTGGGATATCGTTCTGGTAATACTTTATTTTATTATCAGATAGTGCTATTTGTGTGCGCTCCACCACCTTATGAAGGATTCGTTGTCCATTTACTTCTAAAACCGCCCGCGATACTGTTCCGTAAGGAGATAATGTCCCTTCGATTGGATATCCTACCACGGCATACTGCTGTTTACCTATCTCTGTTTGGTGAAGGAACTCACTCATTTCCTTATAGGCGCTGGGCCCGTAGAAATCATCAGCATTGATCACTGCAAAAGGTTCATCGATTGCAGAAGCTGCACTTAATATGGCATGGGCGGTACCCCAGGGTTTCTTCCGTGGCGCATAGCTGAGCTTTTCTGCACCAAGGTTGACATCAGGGTTAATGTCCTGAAATGCATATTCAACCTCTATGTGGTCCACAAGCTTCACATAGTTGTCCTCAAATGCAGAAACTATATTATCTCTGAAGAGAAATACCACTTTCTTGAAGCCGGCATTGATGGCATCGTAAACCCCATACTCCATCAAAGTTTCTCCTGAAGGGCCCATTGGGTCTATTTGCTTAAGACCACCGTATCGATTTCCCATACCTGCCGCCAAAATTAGTAGAGTAGGCTTCATAAATAAATTTAGCTATATTCAAAATCCAATTTAGCCGCAATATAAGACAATTGAAGAATTTAAAAACGTTTACTAATGGTATTATCAAACTTAGATTGGGCCCTAATCGGGGCCTTCTTTTTAGTATCACTACTTATCGGCTTGGTAGTTTCCAAACGAGCTGGTTCTAGTACTACTGAATTTTTTTTATCAGGCAGAAACATGCCATGGTGGCTTCTTGGGGTGTCTATGGTTGCCACTACTTTTTCAGCAGACACACCCAACTTAGTGACCAATCTTGTTAGGGAAAATGGGGTATCTGGTAACTGGGCTTGGTGGGCATTCTTATTGACCGGAATGTTGACGGTTTTCGTTTATGCCAAACTTTGGAGAAGATCCAAAGTGATGACAGATGTTGAATTTTATGAACTGCGTTATAGTGGGAAAGCAGCGGCATTTTTAAGAGGTTTCCGTGCCCTGTACTTAGGTTTGATATTTAACGTGTTGGTAATGGGGACTGTGTCCCTGGCAGCCATCAAATTTGGTGAAATAATATTGGACCTCCGTGGCTGGCAAACTTTATTAATTGCGGGCTCCATTACTCTTATATACAGTGCATTAGGGGGTATTAAGGCAGTTATCATCACAGATTTTGTGCAATTTCTATTGGCGATGATAGGATCGGTCCTGGCCTGTATTTATCTGGTTAATCTCGAGGAGGTAGGAGGAATTACCAGCCTTCTTCAGAATGAACTTGTTCGAACTAAACTATCACTATTACCTGATCTTACCGACCCTCAAATCTGGGGACCTATGTTGTTTGTTCCGTTGGCGGTTCAGTGGTGGGCCTCATACTATCCCGGTGCCGAGCCTGGTGGAGGGGGTTATATAGCACAGCGTATGTTCTCTGCGAAGGACGAAAAAAATGCAGTGGGAGCCACCCTTCTTTTCAATATTGCCCACTACGCACTAAGACCATGGCCCTGGATCCTTATTGCGCTGGCTTCTTTGGTGGTATTTCCGGAAATCTCCGACCTGCAAAAAGCTTTCCCTGATTTGCCGGCAGATAAACTTGGACATGACGTGGCCTATCCCGCCATGCTTACCTATTTGCCCAGCGGTCTGCTGGGTTTGGTGGCCGCTTCTTTAATTGCTGCCTATATGTCTACCATTTCAACTCAGCTGAATTTGGGGGCTTCCTATTTGGTCAATGATTTTTATCAGCGTTTCATTGCACCTGAAGCTTCGGACAAGAAGCTTGTGTGGGCTGGTCGGATTTTTACCGTGGTAACCATGGTGCTGGGTACGGTGCTTGGGTTATTGCTTACAGACGCCAGTCAGGCTTTCAATTTGCTTCTTTTACTGGGATCGGGTACCGGTCTGATCTATATTCTCCGTTGGTTTTGGTGGCGCATCAATGCATATACTGAAATTATTGCCATGTTTTCATCATTGATCATAGCGGTTTATTTAACTTTTATTCATGATCAAATGGAATTTCTTCCCCTACTGGCTTGGCAAAAGACTGTATTGGGCGCGAT
>QIEB01000473.1 GCA_003229495.1 Flammeovirgaceae bacterium | reverse complement strand
GATAGAATAGATATTATAATCTGGAAAGTAAATTATGGATCAACACAGCGCACTGATCACCAATGATGCAATCATCTTCGGGTTACTCATGCTGATGCTTGCAGCTATTTTTGCCACAGCCCATAGCGGAAAACCATTTTGGAAAAAGTTCTATACCTATGTTCCCATAGTGCTGATGTGTTATTTTTTACCATCGATGCTAAATTCCATTGGCATAGTAGACCCTGGGTCGTCCAGACTTTACTTTATGGCATCGAGGTATCTTCTACCGGCCTGCCTCATCTTGCTCACTTTGGGTACTGATCTACAGGGTATAATAAATTTGGGACCAAAGGCAATTATTATGTTTCTGGCAGGATCTTTCGGGATAATTATCGGCGGACCGCTGGCAATCCTGATTGTGTCTGCTTTCGCACCGGAGGTGGTGGGAGGCGTAGGGCCAGATGCCGTTTGGAGAGGACTTGCCACCATTGCTGGGAGTTGGATCGGGGGAGGAGCTAATCAAGCGGCCATGAAAGAAATATTCCAAACCAGCGATGAGATTTTTTCAGCCATGATCACAGTGGATGTAATTGTTGCAAACATTTGGATGGCATTTTTACTATTTGGTGCCGCAAGGTCCTCACGGCTTGACAAGGTATTTAAGGCAGATGCAAGTGCCATTGAGTCGCTAAAGACAAAGATAGAAGATTACCGCACGGGCATAGCTAAAATTCCGGATTTGACTGATACCATAGTCTTGTTGGGAATAGCATTTGGCGGCACCGGGATTGCCCACCTATTCGCAGATAGTGTAGGCCCCTGGTTTCAGGAGCGTCAGAGCTTTCTGGATCAATTCCGTCTGCAATCCTTGGCTTCGTCTTTTTTCTGGTTGATAGTGGTAGCAACAACCATAGGAGTTGGTTTATCGCTTACACCATTGAAAAAGATGGAAGGAGCCGGAGCCTCAAGGATTGGGGGCCTGTTTATTTTCATCCTGGTGGCTACTATTGGACTGAATATGGACGTTACCGCAATTTTTTACAATCCAGGATTATTCTTAGTAGGATTAATCTGGATGTCTGTGCATGTGATCATACTTTTATCGGTGGGTAAATTGATAAAAGCGCCGTTTTTTTTTATAGCCGTGGGCAGTCAGGCGAATGTTGGAGGAGCTGCATCGGCGCCGGTGGTAGCAGCGGCTTTCAGCCCTTCTCTGGCCCCGGTGGGGGCATTACTGGCGGTATTGGGGTACGCCCTGGGGACCTATGGCGCTATTTTGTGCGGAATTTTAATGCAGGCGGCCTCAGCAGCTGGACCATGACCACCTTTTTTATACATTTACATCCGCTTCAGCTTCCGGTGGTGTTATTTCCGGTATTTTCTGGTCGATCATATACCTCCCAATTCCATCTTCGCCAATAATATCGAACAATTCAACACGTTTCCGGGCGGTAAATTCCTCTTCTTGCTGTTCACGAACGAACCATTGCAGGAAATTAGCAGTAGCGTGGTCTCCTTCTTTGTAGGCGGCACTGAGTATTATATTGATGGCATTGGTGACTGCAATTTCTTGTCCCAGGGCTGATTCAAATACTCCCTTAAAACTTCCAAATTCCTGTGGAACTTCTGTAATCTCCGGGCTTATGGGAGTTCCTCCGGCATCAGATATATATTTAAAAATTTTTAACATATGCTGTCTTTCTTCGTCAGCCTGAGTAAAAAAGAATTCCGAACTATTCTCGAATCCAAGTTGGTCGCAGTAGGCTGCCATGGCCAAATAAATGGAAGAAGAATTGCCCTCCATTTTCACCTGGTCATTAAGCAGAGATTCTATTTCTTTGGAAAGAGAAGTTTTCATCCGGGTTATATCTTTCATGGGACTTTATTTAGGAGTAATATAGATCAAAATTACTAATTGCCGTTCAGAATCCCTTAATTCAATGATTCTGTTTTTTGATCAAATTCAGAGCAGAACCTTCCCTGAACCATTGAATTTGGCCCTCATTATAGCTGTGATTGGTTTGAATGGTATCTTCCGAACCATCAGCATGATTTAACTTCAAGGTGATTGATTTTCCCGGAGCAAAATCTTTCAGGTCGATCAGGTCAAAAGTATCATCTTCCATAATTTTGTTATAATCATCTTCATTTTGAAAGGTGAGGCCCAACATACCCTGTTTCTTAAGATTGGTTTCGTGAATTCGGGCGAATGATTTAACCAGTACAGCATAAACTCCAAGATGTCTGGGTTCCATTGCAGCATGTTCACGCGATGATCCTTCTCCATAGTTGTGGTCGCCTACCACAATGGATGGGACACCAGCGGCTTTATAAGCTCTTGCGGTATCAGGCACCGGCCCATATTCACCAGTTAATTGATTTTTAACAGAATTAGTCTGTTCATTGAAATAATTCAAAGCCCCAGTCAGGAGATTGTTGGAGATGTTATCAAGATGCCCCCTAAACCTAAGCCAAGGTCCCGCCATACTAATGTGATCAGTGGTACATTTTCCCTTGGCCTTTATTAGTAATTTCATTCCTGAAATGTTTTCACCAT
>QIEB01000406.1 GCA_003229495.1 Flammeovirgaceae bacterium | reverse complement strand
AATCGAATGGCCTGTAATGTTTTGGTGTCACAACTTACGGTAATGACTTTATCAACCATTACTTCTTTCACATTCACAGGGGCCTGATCTTTGTTTTCTGCATAGTATTTCCCCAGCCTGCCTAAGGTAATCAATCCCACCAATTCCCCTTGCCGGTTTTCCACAAGCATATGTCTTACCCGGTTCCACTTCATAATGTTTGGAACCAGGTCAATCAGATCCTCCTCATACACCGTAAATAATTTCTTCGACATTATTTGATCTATTCTTTGGTATCGATGTGGTCCATCGCCAATCTCCTGCTGATTTGCAATCTCCCATAGGTGTACCGGTAGGTTTTGCTGCTGCCTTTTCTTCATAGCTTCAGTTATACCTGCGAGGGCCGTGTCTTCCGGAATGGTTCTCGTCAAACTGTTAAATGAATTCAATATCCAGGTTGCGCCAGTTTTGGCTGATTGAGTTCGTTCCTGAAGGACCCCAAGATATTTTTCCTGATCCTCAGAAGCAATTTGGGCTTTGGCAAGTCCTTCTTTTGCCAATGGTATCAATTGATCTATAATTAATTCTCTGGCATCGTACTCTTTACCCATCCATTCAAGTCTTGCCCCCAGGCCATGGCGAGCTGACTTAATGAAATTGGTTTTAATTTCATGAAACTCCATATGTTGTGGTACATGCTGATGCTCAGGCTGCATGCCATTCATTAAACCTACCCAAAATACCGTGTTAGCGATTTCATCCAAAACCGAGGGTCCTGAAGGAAGATAGCGACTTTCAATTCTTAAATGTGGCATTCCATCGGTAATACCATAGCATGGCCGATTCCAGCGATAAATAGTACCATTAAACATGGATAACGCTTTTAGCATTGGCAATTTGCCATCAGATAACTGCTCCATGGAATTTGGCAATTCATTTGCCAATACCAACGGTCTGTAGGTTGAAAGATCTTCCTTAATAATGTCGACTATGCCCTTGCAGAGCCATTCATTGCCGAATGTCACTCTGGGCTTAGTTTCTCTTAATTCTTCCTGATAACTTCGGGTATCGGTAGCCTGTTGGAACAAGGCAATTCTGGTTTCATGCCATAGTCGTTTTCCTAAAAATATCGGGGCATTGGTACAAGCTGCCAGCACCGGCCCTGCAATGGCCTGTGCCCAATTATAGCTAGGTATAAAATTGCTGACTCCTACTTGAAAATGAATTTGAAAACTGGTATTGCAACTTTCAAACATTACCGATTTCGAGCTGGTGGACAATTCATCGGTTCCTTGAATATAAAACACCTGTGGGGTTTTACGCATATCCAATATCGCTTGGTTCAACGCACGGTAACGCTGACGTTGGGTCATGGAGTCAAGGCCCAGATCTTTGGAACGAATTGTAGGTAAAATACCGGTTAATAGTGGATAGCAGTCTAATTGGGTGCCAGCTTTTTCACAGATATCCAGCAGGCGCCTAAGTTCCTTCTCCAAAATCGAAAAACATTGACCCGACAGATGAATGGGATCAAGATTTATCTCAAGATTGAATTTAGCTAACTCTGTGGTAAAATGTGGATCATCGATTATTGCCAGTAACTCTTCAGCAAATGGCGCCGGTGCAACATACTTATTGATTAAACATAATTCCTGCTCCACTCCAATACGCTGGACTCCTTCCTCTATCATTCCCTGAGAAATCATCTGCTCCAGCGCCTCCACATCTTTAAACAGCAGCTGGGTGTAATCTCTCAGATCTGTGGTTTTTACTACCGGTAAAACAGTCGGTTCACCCATATTCCTTAGTTGAAAACAGCAGTATGAGCAGCGTGTTCAGAATCAATGTCAGGGCTTAGATAAGGCACTCCTAAGTCCAGCCCCCTTACTATTAGTAAAATAGCCAAAATCCAGGTAAATACCCGAACTATTTTGTTTCCCGAGGCCCAAGGCAATTTAAAATGCTGAAAACTACTGACAATCATCCACATCATGGGACTGGTGCCAATGCCAAACAGTGCCATATACAATACTGACTCAAGTACGTTCCCTGTGGATATCGCTGCTGCCAGTGCCACATAAGTAAGTCCACATGGAAGCAACCCGTTATACACCCCAAACCACCACATATTCCCCGAATGGCCATACAACATTTTGTTCATTTTCAGTTTTATTCGGGCAAATAATTTTGAAATCCATGGAATGCGACGCTCGCCACCTCCTTTCCAGGAGATCACCAAACTGAAAATCAACAGAATGCCAGAAGTAATTGATAAAAATTGTTGTCCAATGGCCCATGCTAAACCGCTTCCGAACAGCCCCGCTATCACTCCCAAAAGGCAATAGGTAGATATTCTTCCAGCATTATAATAGAATTTCTCCAGATTAGTCTGACGTTTTTTCGCGTTCAAAGCCAGTACCAATGGGCCGCACATGGCCAGGCAGTGCAAACTTCCCATTAAACCCAATACCAATGCGCTCCACATCATGGTAAATAAATACTAAGCTCCTTATAATAAGATTTTGACTGGTCCTGCCATTCTATTTGTACCATCCACAATCCCCTTGCC
>QIEB01000304.1 GCA_003229495.1 Flammeovirgaceae bacterium | reverse complement strand
GCCACCCTTTGGTCTGACACCCTGAAATCCACTGTTGAATGGCTGGATTATCTTGAGCCGGTGGATGCAAAACTTCTTAAAAGCATCCCTGTGGATAGTGTCTACCAAAGACTGCTGCAGGAAAGTGACAACTTCCTGGCAGAACAACTAATCCTGATGAGCTCATGGAAACTCTTTGGTGAATTGAATAGCAGCAGGACCATTGAGTTACTGACTGATTCCTTACTATCAGATTTGCCCCAACCGCCAATTTGGGTGGACGGTTCCGGGCTCAGCCGCTATAATTTGTTCACCCCGCTTAGTATGGTGGCATTGCTACAGAGGATTTACGGGGAAGTTGATGAGGAAAGGCTTTTTAAGCTGTTTCCGGCAGGGGGACAATCCGGGACCATTGAAAACTATTACCCCGCAGATCCACCTTATATATTTGCCAAGACCGGCACTTTAAGGAATAACCATGCCCTTTCAGGATATCTGGTAGCCAAAAGTGGCAAGCGCTTAATCTTCAGTTTTATGCATAATCACTATGCCGGGGGCAATGGTCCCATCAAAAAGGAGATGGAACGACTGTTATGGCAAATCCATTTGAACTACTAATTTCTCTGAATTTATCACTACTTTTAATCCCTATGAAAGTGAAAGTTCTTCTTTTTGGCATTGCCCGTGACATTGTAGGACAACGCCGGTTAGAGATTGATCATTCCCCACCGATTGATGTAAAATCTCTTAAACAAGTACTGCAGGATAAGTATCCGAAAATGAACCACTTATCGTATTTCAAAGTAGCCGTCAACCAGGAATTTGCATCAGATGATCAAATGCTTAATGAAGGGGATGAGATCGCGCTCATTCCTCCGGTAAGTGGGGGATAGTTAATGAGTGAATGAGTGAAGGAGTGAAGGAGTGAATGAGTGAATGAGTGAATGAGTGAATGAGTGATTTAATACATATTACAGAAAAGCCATTGGACACTGACAAGGTCGTCTCGCTGGTGTGCCGGGCGGACCTCGGCGGTGTAAATGTGTTTATCGGTGTGGTCAGGGACCAAACTAAAGGAAAAAAAGTACTGCGCCTGGAATATGAAGCTTATGAGCCCATGGCGGTAGCGGAAATGACCAAAATTGCCAATAAGGTGGTTGAGAAATGGCCGCAAGCTGCAATCGCCATTCATCATAGAGTAGGAATTTTACAAGTAGGAGAAGCAGCGGTAGTAATAGCCGTGGCCACCCCACATCGGGATCAGGCCTTTGCCGCCTGTAAATTTGCCATCGATACCCTCAAAGAGCAGGTCCCTATCTGGAAAAAAGAAGTATTTGAGGATGGTGAGCAATGGGTTTCAGCTCATCCATAGGATTCGTAAATACCAGCAACATTGAGCACTTGAGGCATGGTTAATTAATTACTATTTTACGGATGTAACCTTCATGCTGCGTCAGGTAAAGTGCACCTTTGGTGTCTATTGCAATACCCTGTGGTTGAGTAAATTTGGCACTTGAACCTGGTCCGTCTACACTTCCAAATGTTGTTCCCGCAACTGTGACTACTGTGCCATCAGGGGCGATTCTACGAACTACAAAGTTGTTTGAATCACATATATACAGATTACCGGCGGGATCTAAGATAATACCCCAGAGGCCATTAAACTGCGCATTTGCTATTGATCCGTCCAGATACCCCCCCGGTATGTTTTCAACTACTGTAGTGACCAGTCCGTTACTGGTAACTTTTCGGATTTTGCCATCAGTCACATATATGTTTCCAACTCCATCCAATGCAACATCATAAGGGTTGCGAAATTGGGCGCTTGTTCCTTGGCCGTCCTTATATCCGCAGGTACTTCCGGCCAAGGTACTGACAATCCCATCCGAGTTAATTTTACGGATTTTGCAGTTGAGTAAATCAGCTACATAAACGTTCGCGTCATCGTCAACGGCAATGCCCCAGGGATAGTTAAACCTGGCATCGGCTCCAGTACCGTCTGAATATCCCGATTCAGTGATGCTTCCTGCCAAGGTAACCACCTTACCATCTGGAGTTATTTTTTGCACAGAATGTCCTATGCCAGCAAAAATATTTCCTGGAGCATCCACCGCAATACCCCATGGAAATTCTCGGGAGTCAGCATCAGGCGAGGAGGACCATATTGTACTAATAGTCCCATCCGGGGTTATTTTGACAATTTCAAAAAAAAGATCATTTTCTGAAACATATAAATTTCCTTTACTATCAATAGCAATGTCAAAACCCCCATAGTTGGCTACTGTGGAGACAGTTACATTTGGAAGGTAGGTGGGGACTGTTATGGTAAATTCATCCGCTGACGAAACCGTTATACCATTTGCCGTGGCAGTAATTTTACCACTAGTGGCTCCAATAGGTACTATGGTAGTGATTCGTTGCTTACCAATACTATCCTGGTATACATATTCGGCCACGGCCGCAGTGCCATTGAATGTAATGATGCTGGTATTTGGCTGTCGACTGGAATCAGGGGAAAATGTAGGGATAAACTGATCGCCATAGATACGGACAGGTGTACCGATTATTCCGCTACTGGGAC
>QIEB01000646.1 GCA_003229495.1 Flammeovirgaceae bacterium | reverse complement strand
TTTATGGTCCCCAAGGTGTTGAAATAATCCCTGTATGAGCAAACTGTTTTTCTGGAATGACTGGCCAAAATCTCAGAAACTTCTTTTTCAAACATTTCTGGCCCTTTTTGGAGCGGCCTTAGTCTACTATTTTATAGGCTATTTCTGGAGTTCCAGACTGGTCATACAATGGCTGACCATTAGTAAAATCACCACCATACCGTTGTTGTTGCAGTCCTGGAAATTCGCCTCTATTCCCATGGACTTTACTGTGGACCAATATTTGATCACTCAGATATTCCAAGGCAGTGATCTGCTGATTTCTTCCTGGCCGGCACTTTTGTTATTGGCAGTATTAGCTGCTTGCTTGATTCTGGGTTTATCCTTGGCGACCGATCTAAGCAGGTTCTGGTTTCTTGTCAGCCAGGTGGTTTTCATATTTATTATGGTAGGTTTTAAATTGGAGCAGTTACTGCTGTTCAATCGTACTGATAAGGCCGCCCTTATACTGGCGTTCTTACTGTACCTGCCAGCTAGTTATTATTTTCATGCCGTTAGCAAGCAAACGGTAATACTGACCCGGATAGCAGTATTTACCCTACTTACCATGGTCTTTGGAACAATTGTCCATTTCTACAGTGGCGTGTCGCATCCGTTCCTGTATTTGATTGGTTATGGAATACCCATACCAATGGCTCTGACAGTAATTTTTATTCTCTTTACCGGCCATGAGATCATCTATGGTTTCCTGGTCTTAATAACCCGGTCCAACACCCCGAATAGTAGCAATAGTTTCTTCCATTTCTTTGCACTATCGCTCATTTATTTAGGTAATGTGCTGCTTTTATATTTGAGGAATACCCGCCGGATTGAATGGGATTTTTATTACCTGGATGCATTCTGGATACTGATTGTGGTCTCTGTCATTGGCTGTTGGAGTTTGAGACAAAGAGGTGAATTGTTTAAGAATATTATGCCGGTAGCACCCCATGCAATCCTGGGTTATCTGGCTTTGGCCACCATAAGTTTTGCTACTATCGGTTACTTTTTTTCTACCGCGAATGATCCCGCTATCGAAGCTCTTGAAGATGCTATTGTATTTAGTCAATTATGTATTGGTTTCGTTTTTCTTCTTTATGTCCTGTTCAATTTCAGAAGTGTACTCATAGCAAATTTAAAGGTGTACAAGGTGGTTTATAAGCCCAAAAAGATGCCCTTTTTTTCCATGAGATTGGGAGGATTTATCGGGGTCCTGGGTCTATTTCTGCTTTCAAATCAGTATCCATTGGATCAGGCAATAACTGCTTATTACAATGGGATTGGTGATCTGCACCGGGTGGATGACAAACCGCTGTTGGCCAAAGAATACTATAAATTGGCGGCGATTTATGCCAAAACCAACCACCGGTCAAATTATGCCATTGCCTCCATGGCTATGGAAGATAATGAACCTGGAGATGCGCTGGCATATTACCAGCAATCTTTAATTAAGCAGCCCACACCCTTTGCTTTTGTGAATACGGCGGGGTCTTATGAACGCCATGGTAGTTTCTTTGAAGCACTATTTACCTTGAAAGAAGGACTAAAGGAATTTCCGGGAGACCCCCATATTTCCAACAATTTATCCGCTTTGTATGCAAAGACCGATATACTTGATTCGGCATTTTATTTCCTTAACAATAAAAGCAATGATATAGAAGTAGTAAAAGCCACTCAGACC
Source organism: Flammeovirgaceae bacterium (assembly GCA_003229495.1). GTDB lineage: Bacteria > Bacteroidota > Bacteroidia > Cytophagales > Cyclobacteriaceae > SZUA-3. The sequence continues at coordinate 863 of QIEB01000646.1, read as the reverse complement.
AACCAGCTGGCACTACTGGTTCGTTCACAGGTTATATTGCCTTTTGACAGTCTTTATCAAAACTCCAGTCATCAGTACCCTGAAGTAGGAAGCAATCTAATTTTGATGGCCAATAGTCAAAACAGGCAGCTTACTGAAGACTTAAAACCACCCACCGATACCCTGTTAAACCCCATCACCTTTGCCTGGTGGTACAATTATAATTTAAACCATCGATACCTGGCAGATAGTAGTCAAATGTTCTACCTAAAGCAGCTTCAGGAGATCCCCGAAAACCAGCTCTATAGCGATAATCTGGAATTTGCACGGTCTGTCAGACTCTACTATTCCGGTGAGGTAATGCAGGCATTTATGTCACTTCGCGCCTTGCAATACAGGGATACGGACAGATCAGGTTTTTATAACGATTTGTTGGGTCAGTGGAGTTTGCAAAATCAGCAACCCAGGTTGGCCCTGGACTATTTTGAGCGCAGTGTAAGGGTTGGCTACCTGCCTGCTTTGTGGCATAAGTCCCTGGCCTTAACTGCCATGGGACAATTTGATGATGCGGCTAAAAGCTGGAATACCTATACCTACCGGGCTGACGATCCCCCCGACAACCAAATGTCAGAGTTGCTGGCATTTTGCCGGGCCGGAGATCAGGAATGGGAATCAATGTCAGATCAGCATAGATACTGGTACCTGCAATTTAAGACACCTCATTTGCCCTGGGCCGAAAAGTGGACTATGCTGGAAGATATAGATGATTCCAGTATACATCAGGAAGCTAAGCAATGGGCAAGTAATGGCATAGCATTGCTGTCGAAGGTTGAAGGAGATTTGAAACAAACCGGTAAATACTATGAAGATCTGATGCGTGATCC
>QIEB01000233.1 GCA_003229495.1 Flammeovirgaceae bacterium | reverse complement strand
AAGCATTGATAATATCCCATTAAGAGCAGGTTTGTGGGCCATTCGACCCAGAGCCTCCGCAGCATGTAACTGTACCCGCAATGAACTATGATCAAGCAGAGGTATCAAATGTTCTGCCGCTTTTTGATACCGGATGTCTCCTAAGGTCTTGGCTGCCTGAGTAACTATTTCCAGGTCCCGGTCATTTAGTAAGGGTATCAGATCCTCGGCATATTTGCCGTTTCCCTTCCTAACCATCTGTCCAATCCCCCATATACCATGTATTCTGGCAAGTTGATTTTCTTCCTGGAATATGGCGCTTAGGAATGTCTTGAATCCTTTCCGTCCTCTGGTGGCAAGTTCAAACTGGGCCTTTTGACGTACCCTCATATCCTGATGCCCCAAATAGGAATTTAGTTGGTCGTTTGAATTTTCTTTAAAGTCGCTGGCCAGCAGCGATTTTACCTGCAGTCGCAATGGATCATTTGCCTTACCCGGTACATCCAGCTTCCAAATCCTCCCTTTGCGCCTGGGTGACCAGCCATCGACCCAATCGCTGAAATACAAAGCTCCATCAGGACCAAAATCCACCCCAGTGGGAAGTACACCCCTGACAACTTCCTGAGTTTGGGCAAGTTCGAATGAGGCCCCTTTGGGCTTCAAGGTGAATGCATGAAGAGGGCTGTTTACCGGTGTTCCACGAAATTCCGCTACAAAAAAATGATCATACCATTTTTCATCCAGGGCCGTTCCCGGGTTGTATACCAAACCGGTTGGCCCGTTAACATAATTGGCAATGGGAGGCAAAAAATATGCTGCTTGTCCATCCCAGTGAGGGACGTGCATCCTTTCATCCATCCACACTTTATAGCTGTTATTATCCGGATCGGTGTATTTGCCAAATTGCCAATTGATTCGCCAGCCTGTTTCAGAGCCGTTTATCAGATAAACCAGTCGTTCTCGCTCTCCTTTATGATCTCCATCATTGTCCACAGATATCAGGTTCCCATATTTATCGAACGCAAATTCATGAGTATTTCGCACACCTGCGGCATAAACCTCGAATCCACTGCCGTCTAGCTCCGATCGTACAATTACCCCTCGATTGGGATATTTCCACCTTTTCCCATCCTGATCCACCACATTCATCCCAATATCACCAATCCCCCACCATATTCTGCCATCCGGACCTATCTTGGCTCCTGACATTCCATGAGCCCCGAAACCGATATGAACAGCGTATCCATGACTGATGGATGTAACTATGTCAGCAATACCGTCCTTATCCCTGTCTCCGGTCCTCCAGAGGTCCGGCCCCACAGCAATGAACACCTCACCATTATGCACTTCAATACCATTGGCAACGTCTGTAATTTCCTGATGGAAATCTTCCAAATACATTTGGGCACGATCTGCCTGACCATTCCCACTGACATCTTCAACGAACCATACCTGTTCCTTTTCCGCAGTCAGGTCTTTCCAGTCCAGTTGGCCATCCTGGTTCAGGTCTTTCAGAAATTTTTGTCCTTCCTCATTGGTTTCAGAAAATGTTTCTCTTAGAAAAACTCTGCGGTCTTCTACTGTTTCAAATGAAATGGAGGCGGTCATCCAATTTCGATGGGACCGTATATCAAATTCTGAATTAGTCTGTCTGATAGCGCTGGTGTAGAAAACCCGGCCGTGGTCATCAATACTAATAGCAATTGGATCATTAACCAGAGTATCTGCAGCCCATAAAGAAAGCTCAAGGTCATCATCGATCTTCAGGGAAACTTCATCCCTTATTTGACGGGCAATGGTCTGGGCATAATCTGAACTGATCTCTGTTGATCTGCTTGGATAAATCTGCTCAATTTTCTGTTTGCAGCTGGTTAGTAGAGAAGAGCAAATAAACCAGCAAGCAATTATTTTGAAAGTGATGGAGGTTCGGGAAGAATGCATTAGCTAATTGATACTAGTGAATTAATATTTTTAAAGGCCCAAGTCTTGTCATCTCACCTGGTCTATGTTGGAAAAATTGACCAAAAGTAATTAATTTTTCATTGTTCATGGTTAGTCCTGAATTGAATAACTGCATTTCAGCAGTTTATCTTTACATACTGCGCCTAGATACAAATGCTTTTCAACGCTTATGGCCGCACTCAGCCCGGAGAGAATTGTCCCATCGTCTGCAAATATTAGTTTTTTACTATACGGTCGGTAATTAACTTTGAAAACCTTTGACGGTGATGTGGTTTGGGTATCTTTCATGTGCTTTGAGAGTGCCCATAGATTGGGGTGTACCGCCACCCACAGCTGTCCACTTTCATCGATACTAATGTTATCAATCCCTGTACCTATAAAAAAGTTATCCACATTCTCTAAGGTACTTCCAGGTGCAATTTGGTACACTTTCAGGGTCCCTGACAAGGTTTCACCTACAAATAAGGTATTCGTAGGCGGATCAATGGCTATCCCATTGGGGAAATACAGGTCATGAGCAGCTTCTGTGAATTCATTTCCATCATAGTACAAGATATTCCCGGTTTTTCTTCCCAGAAATGTGTCAATTGAGCGGGTATTGCTGTCATGTGAACGACCGTCATTG
>QIEB01000678.1 GCA_003229495.1 Flammeovirgaceae bacterium | reverse complement strand
TGGAGTCGGTACCGAATATAATTTGCTTGGACAACTTCAGGCATTAAACGGAAGCCCTACAGTACCTTTGGTACGGGTGGAAGCGTTGGTAAGGCATCGGGTAGGCCGGGCATTGGACCTGGGAGCCCAAGGGATAATATTTCCTATGATCCACGACCTGAATGAAGCAAAACAAGCCGCGTCTTTTATGAAATATCCGCCTAAAGGGGTAAGGGGTATGGCCACTATGACCCGGGCGGTTGAATTCGGGTCACAGTTTGACAAATACTACCAGGAAATCACCAGTCAGTTACTGGGCATATTACAAATTGAAAATGTCGAATGTCTTAACCACCTGGATGAAATAGCCAGGCTCGATGGAGTAGACGTGCTATTCGTAGGGCCTGCAGATATGACCTTGTCTCTGGGCATTTTCAAGGAGTTTGAGCATCCTGATTTTATTGAGGTACTTAAAAAGGTCCAGTCAGCAGCCGATAAATACGGCAAATCGACCGGAGTGCTGATGTCTAGCCATGCTGAGTATGGAAAATACTATAACCTGGGGTATAGGATGCTGGGGTGTGGGTCCGATTCAGTTTTTGTTCAAAGAGGTGCGCAATCCATGGTTCAGGACATGAAGAACGAGCTTAGTCTCTTAATTCAAAATTAACATATTTTTTGTAGGGGTTACATTTCGCCATATTATAGAAGGTGGTAAACCTTAGCCCTCCATCGGCCAGCCTGTCGATATTGGGGGTATGGATCTCGCCCCCATAACAACCGATATCTGATATGCCAATGTCATCTGCCATGATTAATACAATATTTGGACGCGGAGGTTTAGGAGCAGTACAAGCGGTAACCATAGTGGCAATAAACATTCCCAAAATAACTCTGATTTGTATGCCGTGTATCATGGTTTACGGGGTGAATTTTCTTAATATAGAAATTGGAATCTCAATTGTTCAGTTTTTAAGTTTACATTTTAACAAATACTCATGAGTTTCTTGTCTAACGAAAGACGTTATGACCATATGGTATATCGCAGATGCGGTCGCAGCGGTTTGAAGCTACCCGTATTGTCATTGGGTATGTGGCACAATTTCGGAGGGGTGGATGTAGCGGAAACCGGGAAGGAAATTATCTTCAGGGCTTTTGACGCTGGCATAACACACTTCGATCTAGCCAATAATTATGGGCCACCCCCTGGTTCAGCCGAGGATTTTTTTGGGAGAATGATAGGACATGAACTCAAATCATACCGGGATGAACTGATCATATCCACAAAAGCCGGTTACTTAATGTGGCCAGGCCCCTATGGTGAATGGGGCTCTAAAAAGTATCTGATAGCTAGCCTGGATCAAAGCCTTCAGCGAATGGGACTGGAATATGTGGATATTTTCTATTCACATCGACCCGATCCGGATACGCCTATGGAGGAGACCATGGAAGCTTTATATACGGCTATTCTCCAGGGGAAAGCGCTGTATGTGGGCCTGTCCAACTATAACGCAAAACAAACCAGGCAGGCTACCGAAATCTTGAAAAACCTGGGCGTACGTTGCCTTATTCATCAACCGAAATATTCCATGTTCGTCAGGTGGACCGAAGAGGAAAAACTCTACGATTTATTGGACCGCGAAGGAATGGGATCAATAGCATTTTCACCATTAGCTCAGGGATTACTGACCAACCGCTATCTAGAGGGAATTCCGGATGATTCCAGAGCGGCCAAATCTCATGGATTCCTGCAGAAAGATGAAGTTTCCGAGGGCTGCCTGGAAAGAATTAAACTGCTCAATGAAATTGCAGTGAATCGCGGACAAACACTAGCCCAACTGGCCTTGGTGTGGGTACTTAGGGATAAAGTTACATCAGCATTAATTGGAGTCAGCAAAATCTCTCAACTTGTGGACAACTTAAATATCCTGAGCAACCTGATACTTACCGACGAAGAGACCTCCCTGATTGAAAAAATACTAGTTTAATGGCGTATCCAACTCTATACTATGAAAAATTATTGCACAATAATTATTATCCTTTTGATGGTTTACCCTGATATATCAAACGCTCAAATAGGTATATTTAAAACTATGACCGATGTTGGTAACCCCAAGGAATCAGGTGCCACCCTTTTTGATCAAAATGAACAAATTTACACCATCAAAGGCGGAGGTTATAACATCTGGTTTGGCCGTGACGAGTTCCAGTTTGCCCACAGTAAATTAAAAGGTGACTTTATTCTGACTGCGAATTTTGTGTTTGTTGGTAGTGGAGTGGACCCTCATAGAAAGGTAGGATGGATGATTCGAGAGTCGTTGGACGATGATGCTGCCCATGTAAGCGCCACTCTTCATGGAGACGGTCTGACCCTATTGCAATGGAGGCCTTTAAAGGGCGCACACATGAGAGACCCTCAGGACCAGATCTTTGCACCTAAGAGTAATTATCAAACTCTTCAACTTGAAAGAGCGGGAAAGAAGATAATCATGCGGGCTGCTCAGGTTGGGGAGCCGCTCCAGGTAATTGGGACCAGGGAAATGGGCGATCTCCCGGATGAAGTATATGCCGGGATATTTGTATGCGCACA
>QIEB01000402.1 GCA_003229495.1 Flammeovirgaceae bacterium | reverse complement strand
GTTGGTAACGATTGGTATATGATTTGTGGCGGTTTTTGGAACACAAATCTTTCAACTTACGTGGATGTTTATTTATATTTAAAATGTTCATATTTAGCACTTCACCCGCCATAAATTATATACATTGTTGAACCAAACCTAAAGGTAGCAATTCTTTGCGTTAGATAGGTTATCGTTAAACTCTTCATAATCAAAAATATAAAATTATGAAGAATGAAATGTCAAAAACCCAGGAAGGTCAACGAACTTTGACCAGTTTTGAAAGAAGGTTACGAGTAGCCAATCGCTCAGAACAAACGATCCGTAACTATGTACGTAGCCTACGGGCGCTAATGAATTTTCATGAGGATTTACCTCACGAATTAGAAATAGACCAGGTCATCGACTTTCTCAATGACCTACAGGTAGAAAAAGAGCGTAACTGGCGCACCATCAAGATTTATGTAGCCGGTCTGCGATGGTACTATCAACATATGGTTGACCAGGTCGATCTGGCCAAACAGATTCCCTACCCCAAAGAAAAACCCTCGTTGCCAAAGATCCTCAGCAGAGAGGAACTGACTTTATTGTTTGACTCCTGCCTCAATAAGAAGCATCGTGTCATGTTCCGTTTGTTGTATTCTTCAGGATTGCGCAGAGGGGAGATACTGCGGCTAACTGTTGATGATTTGATCACCAAAGATGGTAAATTCCGTATTCGTATCAATTGCAGTAAAGGCAGCAAAGACCGCTACACCGTACTATCCAAAAAAGTACTCTCCGAACTGCGGGAATACTACCGTTCATACCGCCCTAAAAATTATCTGTTTAACGGTAGATATAAAGGCAGTCCCATGACGGCAGGAGGTCTTCGCCACGCACTAACTTCTGCTGTGAAAAGAGCAGGCATCAATAAAGATGTCAATCTCCATATCTTGCGTCACTGCTTCGCATCACATGCTCTGGAAGAAGGCATGAATTTGAAGACCCTACAATACTTGTTGGGGCACAGTTCCATCAAGACCACGATGATCTATCTGCATATCAGTGAAGTTCCCCTGTCTAAAGCCTTCAGCCCGCTGGATGCATGGGAGAAGTAATTCATGCCTACTATGGCAGAAGTGTTCAATCGCTTTGCCGATGAGTACCAGAAGCATCGCCTGCTAAGCTTTGAACAACAAAAACTGGTTCGAGACATCCGGCAATGCCGCACCTATGTGTTGGGAGGCCATGTGACTGCATGCACAGCTTGCGGGCATATCAAGGTGCATTACAACAGTTGCGGCAACAGGGGTTGTCCTCAATGCCAGGGGGTGAACAAAGAAAAGTGGATTCTGGAACGAGAATACGACTTGCTTCCTATCAAGTATTTCCACGTTGTTTTCACCCTCCCCGGACTATTGCGCTCCATCTGCTATCAGAACAAAAAGCTGATCTACGACCTGCTGTTCTCCTGTGCCTGGGAGACTTTGGATACGTTCTCAAAAGACCCGAGACAAAAGCTCCTGGCAAGGATGGGCATGATCGCTGTGTTACATACCTGGACACAGAAACTGCTCTATCATCCACACCTGCATTGTATTGTTCCGGCAGGAGGCGTAGATGAAGGGGGCAACTGGAAAGTCACCAAAAGCAAGGGTGATTTTCTTTTCCATGAAACAGCCCTGGCACAAACGTTCAGAGGTAAATTTATGGAAAAGCTGATCAGGCTTTACAAACAAAAAAAGCTGACTTTGGAAGGTAAGATCGCCCACCTGAAGCAAGCCCATGATTTCTGGATGCTTAAGAAAGAAGCCTATGAAATCAATTGGATAGTCCATACTGAAAAACCATTCCTTAACCCGGATTCGGTGATTGAGTATTTAGCCAGATATACCCACAAGATCGCTATCTCCAATTACAGGATCAAGGACATTGGTGAGAATTCGGTAACTTTTACCTATCTGGACAGGGCCAATCATGACAAACAGGAAACCATGGCCCTGACCGCTGAGAAGTTTATTGACAGATTTCTGCTCCACGTGCTGCCGCGAAGGTTTTGTAAAATCCGGCATTATGGGTTTCTCTCCACACGGCTGAAACAATACTACATGCCAATGATCAGGAAGAGCCTTGGTATGGAAGTACAAGGGCCAAAACCCAAATACACGGTAAAGGATGTGCTGCAAATCACCAAGGGTATCGATCCATACTTATGCCCGGAATGTAAGGAAGGGACAATGGTTTGTATTCAGGAATTACCAAGGCTCAGGGGATCGCCCAACTTTAGAAAATGCAGTTGAACCCGGAAACCATATCGTATGATCAAACACCTCGAAGAAGGTGGCAGATAAGCTGTGCCCCGAACCTTCTAATTATCGAAAATTTACAACTTTATCAACAAATGGTATTCTTTCAGTTCATGAAATATTCAGTTTTAAGAAAAATCTACAGGCTCCCAACTCGTAGAATTTCTGAAAAATCTGTGTCGATGGTAGAAAACCGAAACATTGAAATTACACAGGAAATTATTCCCCAATAGGCCCCAATAGGTTTAGCCTGCCCCGATGCAGATCGGGGTTCAACAAATGGAAAAATTTAGTGGGGTCCCCAGGACCCACGTAAATTTGATTC
>QIEB01000205.1 GCA_003229495.1 Flammeovirgaceae bacterium | reverse complement strand
ATGACTAAAAGCACCAATGCCTTTCGAATTCCGCTGCGAATTGAAAGCTGTCGATAAATATAGAGGATCCACACGATCAGTAGCGTAGTCATTAATATTTCAATCGTGGGATAGAAAGGATGCACACGTAAATCCCACCAGATCTTTTTAGCGTTGTCGATACTATTGGTCTTTACAAGAATATCAATATAGTTGAAATACTCGGCGCTGCTGTTGAAGTATGGGGGAATGCCTGTTCGGGGAAACTTGTCGAATACCTTCGTCCGGTATGACCGAAATCCCGTGTTTCGTCCATCCCAGAACGGAGAATTGGTTGATAACGCAAATATATGAGGGAGGAAATATCGAATTTGGTTGGAAATATGAATGGCCATCTCCTGGTCATCAATTCCCACATGTACATGCATACCAAAGATCAGGTTGGATCGGGCAGCATCCTGCAATTCTTCTACAATTTCCCGGTATCTCGGGTGGTCGGTGATCAGCGATTCCTCCCATTTGGTAAACGGGTGTGTGCCCGCTGCGCCAATAGTCAATCCCCGCTTTTTGGCTAAATCATAAACCGTCTGCCGAAGGAATGTTACTTCCTTTCGTGCTTCCTTAATATCCTTGAGAATTTTAGTACCCGTTTCGACACAGCTCTGGTGCATCTCAACCTTGATCATTTCGCCAAACTCCTCTCCAGCCTCCTCAATGATGTCCTGGTCGTAAGACAAATCCCAGGTCCTGGGGTCAATGACCTGGTACTCCTCTTCAATTCCCAGTGTGAAGTCCATTATGAAATGAAACTAGTTAGCATATTCTACGCATTGATAATCAAACACTTAGGAATCATTCTTAGTCAATCTTTCATCACTTTGTTACATATTCTTGATTCACTATATGAACACTGGTATCAAAAATAGGTGTTTCCCCTAGTTATGCAATCTGGTGAATGACGGAATGATCAAGGGAATCAATTGTTCCACAGATGATCCCTAAACTCAAAGACTCACCTAGTGTCAATTCGGGATTTTCACCCTATCTAGGAAGCAACTATTTGACAGGTCCAGCAACATTAACCCGTATGATTCAACCTCAAGGCTATAAAGATTTTCCCTAATTCACCTATAGTTTTTGCAACATAACCTATAATCAATGCGACCCGCCTCCGCCGAAGCTTCGGACGGGCGGGTACTCTACTCAGTCCATGATCCGATCTACTCTCATACATAGTCTTTGCAACATATTCTATAGTCTATGCAACGAAATTTCAGGCTATGGGCTGAATCATTGTCGTTAAATAGGGTATGAACAATATGGCAAAAATCCTTGGAGTGGGTTACCTATTATGCTAACTTTAATAAAGAATGTGACACCCATAGGCCGTAATATCATGAGGAAGTACACACCACTCATAGTTTTCCTTGGCGCCCTTGCATCCTGTACCGTGGAACCGCTGCCTCAAATAGGGCCAGACCTTGTCAGGGAAATAAGGGCCTATGATCTGGGTAATATCGGGAACGGTTCGGACATCCGGGTTGATTTCGACGTTCAAAATAACCTGAACGTTAGAGAGTACCGGATAATGGTATTTCCCACAAACAGCAGTACTTCGTTTAATGTGGCGATCGCATCGAAATTGGGTCCGGCAAGTTATGTGGCTGTTTTACCCGTACCCATTGAAGATAGGTACTCGGTAAAAAGACTGACCTCAGGGTTACTGGATGTAAATGGAAACCCCATACAAAATCGACTGGAGTATGTAGTTGCGATTCTGGTGGAAGGCATCGGCAATTTTCAACTGTCAGAGTTTTCGAGACCCTTTACTTTAAAAGACCAGGCGATTTATGCGGGATATTACGAAGGACGGGATTGTTGTAATAACGTCAAATCCACTATTAAATTCAGTGGGGGTAAATATCGTGGCCCTCATATATGGGTGCAAGGTGATATAACATTAGCTGAATTTTCTTTTATCATTACTGAAACCGATTCTGTTAAAGAATTTATATGGAATCTTAATGTAGCTTGTATTGAAGCTTTTAATAACTGTACCACGAGACCGGAAATTTGCACTGCAGAATATATTGGTTCAGGCACCTTATCGGATGAGTTGGTACTTGTGATCTTTGCGTTTGCTTTAGGTGGTGGCAATTGCGAGCTCGGTGAAGACTTACCTCTTACTCTTAGGAGACAATAATAAACCATGCTTCACAATAGGGCGAAATTGCAGGAGAAAAGCTACATATATCTGGGTGCGCTAGAATTGAAGCTTACACAAGGCAATAATATTTGCACTATGAAAACCTCCACCCGATACCTGCTCCTTTCCCTGCTTCTTTGGGCATGTATACTACGGTAGTCTGCCTCTTTTGATTTGACGATGATCGTCTTGTCTATCCTCCCCCTCAAGGTTACCCCGAGCCACCAGTCACCAGTCACCAGCCACCAGCCACCAATCACCAGTCATCAGTCACCAGTCACCAATCACCAGTCTAAGGCTCAGGCCCTGGATTTTGTTCGCAAAGCAGGGGCAACCGCATTTTTCACAAAACTTCCCCAGCTCAGATTGACAATGCCGGCATCCTGGTTCAATGCCTTCTCAATAGTCATGTCCGC
>QIEB01000479.1 GCA_003229495.1 Flammeovirgaceae bacterium | reverse complement strand
TGTTCGTCATCACATTCTCGATGTATCAATTTAAGGTCATTGTCCACCACCAGATGGAAGACTATGAGTCTGACAAAAAGACGGGTATCAATACCTATGTTGTACAAAAAGGTGTCGGCGCCTCCGGGAGGCTTTTGGAAACGGTCATCGCCTTAACCTTTACCCTCATGGCGGTAATCATCGGGATAATCGCTTTAGATACCGGGCAGTTCCCTGCCATTGCCGGCATATATGTGCTCGGTTTAATTTTAAATCTTGCCCTTTTTAAGATGAAAATTATTCGGCCAGAGGACCCCGTGACACCGTTTTACTATAAATATACCGATGTCTTCCTCCTGGTGGCCATGAACTTTTATCTGGCTTTCAAACTGGCATCTGAATCTGCTATGTTCTTAATATTGCTCATTATGCTTTTTGCCTCTCTTTCACCACGATTCTCTAGCTGGACTGTGCGTATCTTTTCTTTTTTTAAATAAAGAGTCCTGGAACCGCTCTGACAACATCAAAAAAAGATTTCACCGGTGCTTCTCCTTCAGTCAGGCAGTTTGGGGTCTTGAGGCAGAAAAAGCAGTTGAGACACTCTTTACTGTAATCAACACAGAGGCTGCCGTGCATGACATTTAAAAAAGAATATCCCGCCTGTGCAGGGCAGGAGACTTCACAGTTGCCGCATCCGGAACATATCTCTTCATCCAGGATAAATTCAAATGATGGCTTCCCAAGCCGGTTGCAGTAGTCTTTAGAAGCGGTTTCTCTTTCAAGTGCCCTAAATGGACAGGCCCCTGTACAAACCGTGCACCCTTCTTCTGTCATGTCAATCATCCTCTCTGGCCTTCTTTGGTTATCTCAGTAAGTATTTTATTCTATAATCAGTAGTTCGTAATTTGGTCATATAAGCTTTGCTTTCTATCTTATTTTTACATCATTTCCCCCGCTTTAAGACCCAAACAAGGTTATCTCACTCACCGACGTACCCTTTCAGTCCAATATCTCCTCGTAAGAATCAGTCCGAGATACCGATTCATCCCGATTCGTCTTAAATTCCTGGAAAAACTCGATGAAGTCAGACAGACGTCAATGGCATATCGTCCACAAAACCAAGCAAATCCTCAAGGACTCTCAATATCTGCCTGAGCATGGTCGTGAACGGCCATCTGACAGGTATTCTTCCCCCTCTTCTTCTCTCACTTAGAAACACCCACTGCACATATATCCACACATTCACCAAGAGAAATGCCAGTCCCACGTACAGGAGTTTGAGTACCGGATTCTTGGTTGAAGTCCTCGGCAGCGCCAGATTTTTCAGCTTGTAACTGGACTCAATTCCGAACCTCTTCCGGTACTCGTGGAAGGTTCTACGCACCGGAATATCCGTGCCGTAAACCGCATATGCGAAATATCTCATCCCCTTGCGCTTGTACTTGCCTTTGGAATATTTCACCACGACATGTGTCTGGAAGGTGGCCTGTTTCCCACCGGATTTCATGGTATACGTGGTGGAATAACTCTTTTCCCCGGTGAACAGCTTCCTAATTCCGCCACTCCTACCCCTTCTGACACAGGGGATAATGAAGGGGATGTCCTCATCCTGTAGGTAGTTTATCACGTCGACGGTGTAGAATTCCCTGTCCAGGAACAGGGTTCTTACTTTAAGACCTGCACTGGCAACCTCTGCCAGGAGAAAGTCAATGACATCAGTGAGCTTTTCGTCTTTCCTGACATATTTAACTGCCAGGGTGTAACGTTTGTTCCAGTGGATGACGTAGATGGTGGCATAAACAAAAAACCGTGTCGTACCTTTTTTAGCCTTGGACCTTCTGGTGTCACCATCATTGACTTCCTCGCCGTAGAAAGATATCTCATTGAAGTCGATGGCAAACTTTAGAGGAATCTTCGATATGGTTCTGATGACTTTCTTCTTGAGCATGAGGTTGACTTTTTTCTGGACTGCATCCAGTTCGAGGCATTTCAGTCTTGCACGGATTGTGCCTTCTGTCGGAGCATTGTCGTTGAAATCGCTTATCTGGCTGATGGAGGTCCGGGATATACAGGCACTGAGAATGTGGTGGAGAAGCTGCGTGGGCGTGTAGGTGGAATTGGGACCGGCTTGAAGATTGAGAAAGTCAAGGATTATGTCGACCGTAAGTTTTAATATGTGGGAGGTTCTTAGTTTCCTTAAGGATTGGACGCGGGGTTTTTTGTGTTTCATAACATTAAACCCGCTCCGTCCTGCTCATATTTAACTTATGGAAGCTACTTTACGAAGTACTGATAATAATATAAATGATTCTCTGGTGTTACTTAGATTATGAACGAAACTGACGTTGCCATTATCGGTGGTGGACCCAGCGGTTCTGCCGCGGCCATGAACATTGCCAGGGAAGGTTTTGATGTCAATATAATCGAAAAAGATTCCCATCCAGGAGAATTCAATGTCTGTGCAGGCGGTGTGGACTACTGGGTGGTTCGCGAGTTTGAAGCCGAGAAAATCGTGGAAAAAAAAATCGATACATCAAGATTTTATTACCCCTGGGGCGAGGATACCCATCGTTTTGGTTCCCCTGGATTTTATTACCCCTGGGGCGAGGATACCCATCGTTTTGGTTCCCCTGTGGCGGCCACTTTAAAAAGAAACGTATTCGACCCGTTTCTGGCGCATAAAGCCGAAAGGCTCGGGACCACTATTTTGACACAAACCACGGCCCGTAAGGTTGCATACTGCACAGATGGTATTGAACTGACCCTTGAGACCCCTGATGGGAATACATCTTTACGTTCCAGGATTGTAATCTTCGCAGACGGGCCAAACACCCTGTCCTGCAGGGAGTTAGGTATAGGGTTTTGTCCCAGCCAGTTTAATACGGCGGTTTCAATTGAGGCGGAGGTAAGATGGGAAAACAACCATTTT
>QIEB01000669.1 GCA_003229495.1 Flammeovirgaceae bacterium | reverse complement strand
TACCTATCCCCTCATCCTGTCCTTCTCCCTCAGGGAGAAGGGATTGCTCCGATTAGTATGCTGCGTAATTTCATGTCTTTGGTGTCTTTGGCATGGCTGTAGTATCTTAAAATAAGGAACATACGCTGAAAAACGATTATGTTTATGGGACAGTAGTGGGTTGAACCAATAATAAAATACAAATGCTTATCAGGGCATCAACCAGCTATTCAAGGAGAATTTAAATGGTTTTTGACAGTTTCACAACAGCATGGTCAACGATGCTCTGGTTTGCATTTGGCCTGGCCCTGATCCTGGGTGCAGTGGTACAAAAAACCAATTTCTGCACAATGGGGGCAATATCTGACTGGATTAATATGGGTGACCACGGCAGGATCCGTGCATGGATGTTTGCGATCGCGGTAGCTTTACTCGGAGTCACAATTTTTGAAACTCAGGGTCTTATTACGCCTGATCTTGCAATGCCGCCATACCGTAGTGGCACCTTGATCTGGGCTGAGAACATACTGGGTGGTTTCTTGTTTGGCGTTGGCATGACATACGGTTCCGGTTGCGGCAACAAGACCCTGATCCGCCTGGGCGCCGGCAACCTGAAATCAATTATAGTCTTTTTGGGCATCGGAGGCATTTCCTATTATATGGTTAGTACATTACCCGGTACCGACCAGACCTTGTTTTCATTGCTCTTTAACGACTGGATCAGACCGCTTGCCATCACGTTTGACAGCGGTGCGCAGGATTTTGGTACGCTACTGATGGGCCCCGAAAACGCAGCTTCTGGCCGACTATGGATTGGCCTGCTGTTATCCCTGGCGTTATTAACCTTTATATTCAAATCTGCTGATTTCCGTGCCAATTTCGATAATATCCTCGGTGGGCTGATAGTTGGATTGGCAGTTGTCAGCCTCTGGTATGTCACATCGAATATAGAGCTAGGTTATGATTCTGATTTTGATGGTGCAGTAACCACAACGCTACGCGAACATCTTGATCCGACCACGTCACAGTGGGACATGTCCGAAGATGTGCATAAGGGATGGGTTGGACCTAAGCCGTCCAGAAATTCAGGCAGTCCTATGTCGTTTTCATTTATTAACCCGTTAGGGCAAACACTAGGTTATATATTTACAGGAATGCAAAAGATAAAAATTGTCCTTGGTGTAGCGATTGTATTTGGTGTCATCCTGGGCTCATTGCTCATGTCACTGTGGAAGCGAAGTTTCAGATTTGAATGGTTCGCCTCAATCGGTGATTTCTTCAATCATGTTGTCGGTGGAATATTGATGGGCTTTGGTGGCGTACTTGCGCTGGGTTGCACCATTGGCCAGGGTGTCACCGGCGTAAGCACACTTGCTTTAGGCTCATATCTCGCTCTGATATCAATAGTATTCGGTAGTGCGCTGACGATGAAAGTACAGTATTACAGGATGGTATATGAAGAAGCTGGTTTTTTTAGCGCCCTCAGTTCATCTCTGGTTGATATGAAGCTACTGCCTGGAGGGATGCGCAAACTCGAAAAAGTCTAGGGCATTAAGTCAGTGTTGGAGAAGCATTTATTCCGTTTAATAGAAGGTAATTATGTTTAAGGCTTGACGAAGGACTCAGAGCGTATTGTTATGTGATTTGTTCATTGTTACTTACTTTTACTAATAGAACGCAGCCAAAGAAGTGCAGATTGTTCGTCATCAAAAAACCTTACTGGGAACTCAACTTTTATACTATGCACAAACTTGAGGTCAACCATTATTTTTCCATGTTCATAAAAACCTGAACTTTGGTCGTAAAGAATTGCGAGGGCTGTTGTTATGGAGTAAAAATAATCGCCGGAGATTATTTCCCAAGCGTTATCAGTTATGGATTTTATTCCATGAAGCTTTACTAGTAATGCATGAGGTTCGTTTGTTAAAGCTTGTCGTTGACTGGTTTCATCATTCATGGACTCTTTTGAAACAATCGCGTGACTAGGCCATTCTGAAGAAAGGATTCCATCTTCAATAAGTTTTACTTCTACTATTCGCGCACTTTTTTTCATGGGTAACCTGGTCACATCGCCGTTGGTTCGATTTATTACGCCATTTTCTGTAGGTAGTGAAAATTCTTTATAGCATCTAGCTCAGCACTTTCAGAAATCCGGACTTTATATAAACCCCACCTCATTTGCAGGTTAAGCCAAAAACCCGCAGACACACCTAAGAATCTGGTAAGGCGCAATGCCGCACCAGGTGTTACGCCACGCTCTTGATATACGAGTTCATTCTCCCTTTGGCAGGGTACATGTATTGCAGTGGCTAATTTACGCTGAGTGATTTGCATAGGATTTAAAAATTCATCCACATGCATCTCACCAGGGTGGGTTGGCACTCTATTTGTTGGTATGCGGATCATAATACACCTAAGTGATAATCGGGTATATCTCACTAGTGTCCCATAAACCCCCTCTCCCTTAGGGAGAGGGTTGGGGTGAGGGGATAAGAATAGATAACTACCTATCCCCTCATCCTGTCCTTCTCCCTCAGGGAGAAGGGATTGCTCCGATTAGTATGCTGCGTAATTTCATGTCTTTGGTGTCTTTGGTGTCTTTGGCATGGCTGTAGTATCTTAAAATAAGGAACATACACAGAAAAACGATTATTTTTATGGGACAGTAGTGGGTATATCTACATTTTCACGGCCATACTTTTCTCACCGGAAGCAGACCCGAGAAAAATTGCCAGATATGTTCGTTTAGAATTGCCTTGGTGTTTATAGAACCCTATATACAGCCTTGCTTGTCGTAACAAACACCAACTATAATACCGCAGTTCTTACAAATTAGAAAATCTGCGATTCTGCTGCCTTGTCAATATTTACTTAGCGCAGCTTCATTTCTATTTTATATTGCTAATGACCCTTTGTTATCTGCAATGTAAGATGCTCCATGTGTGGTGCAAAGCTGACAATCGCAGGCACGAGAATTGTAAGACGCAGGATCACTGGGTAATTCAATAGCGTAAGAAATATTCCCGCAATGACAACCACTGATAGCTTAGTGCACGGTTATACCCTTTATATGTAACGAAATTTAAGTAACTCATTGAGTCTTTTCCAGCATGTCTTCAATAGACTTAATCACTAATTCTGGCTCATCATGCATAATGAAATGACCATTTCTTTTCAGGACAATCACTGTTGATAACGGTACGGAGTTTCATCAGTATAAGCAGATAGAGTGTGCCACGGGCACCCAGTTTTACTTTGCGAACCCTTATCATTCATGGGAACGTGGCACCAACGAAAATACCAATGGATTAATAAGACAGTACCTGCCGAAAGGGACATCAATGGAGTTACTTACGCAACAGCAATATGAGGTGATTGCTCAGAAGCTCAATCCACGGCCCAGGAAACGATTGGGGTTTTGACTCCAGATGAATGTTTATATGATTATTAATTATTGTTGCAGTTCAGAGTGATACTAAGCATTTATTAGATTCTGACTCCAGGTATGTGCCATACCCGATGCAACACGAGAGTAGTCTGTAGCTTTACTATTTTCATTTCTCACCTTACAAAACTCAGTGCTTGGATTAAATAGTGATGATGCTAACCTACGACCCGAAGAAATGATATTTGCCGTTTTTTCTGATCTTAACTGAGTAAATTGAGTAAAAGCACGAGCTATGTTAGTACTGTTGCTTGTTAAGCAGTTTGCTAAATGCCACGCATCTTCTAATGCTTGGCAAGCACCTTGACCCGATGTTGGTAAAGGTGCATGAGCGGCATCTCCTATAACAATAACATTATTCTTATGCCATAACTTAATTGGGTTGTGGTCATGTACATAAACTTTATTGATTCGACTTGTTGGAGTTTGAACAATCATTTCATCAACCAATGTAGGCCAGCCAGAAAAGATACTATGTAGTTCTTTTTTATAATGAGTTGGCTGTTTTCTACCAATTTTAGCAGATGCTATACCACCCGCCCAATAAGCTTTGTATTGAGATACAGGAACAATTCCGAACCTTTCACCAATGCCCCAATAGTCATTAACAACAATGTTTTGGAATACTTTTTTTTCAGATTCGAACACGCCTATCCAGTTAATGAATCCTTGATAGACTGGTTTATTTTCACCTAGAACATATTGTCGTGCGAGTGATGACATTCTTCCATCTGCACCAATGATTATATCTGCTGATGATATTTTTTCATTTTTAAAATGGGTTATTGTTTTCTCTCCGTTTATTTGTAGCTGGGTTACTTCGTGATTATAGTTTATAAAAATGCCTAGCTCGTTGAGTTTTGAAATTAATATGTTTTGAAAGTCTGTTCGTAAGATGGAAAAGCTAGAGTAACCCATTATTTTATTGATAGCCTCAATATTAATTGAACCAAGATTTTCCCCTGTATGAGATAAACGATGCATTCTTGTTGGATACCCAGAGACAGCTTTAATTTGACTTATTATTCTCAGTTTCTCTAGAACATAGGTGGCATTTGGCCAGACTACAATGCCTGCACCAATATTGGTTTCTGTTTTATGTCTCTCGTAAACTGTGACATCGAAACCTTTTTGTTTTAAGGCGATTGCAGTACTTACACCAGCAACACCACCACCTAATATTGGGATCTTCATTCAATTCTCCCAATGGGGCTGCTTGAAGTGCTTGATATATTATTTAAATGTTTAATGCTAGTTGTAAGCCATAGTTTAATAATTGATTTTGTTTTGTATTTAATTTACCTGATTTTTCATTTAAATAAGATTTATCAAGTGTTAATAGTTGTGAGACATTTACAACTGACTCACGATCTAAACCTGAGCTTTTCTTCGTTAGTTTGAAGTTACCGGGTGCATTGGATAAACCAATATTAGAAGTTATAACTGCAACTATTACTGTTAGTATTTTGCTTTTGTTAAATTCATTGGATGAAATGATTACCACAGGGCGACGAAAGCCAGGCCCTGAGCCTCGTGGCTCTTCTAGTGAAGCCCACCAGATTTCGCCTCTTTTCACTACCACTCTTCCTCTTGTAGTGTTTTGATTTGCATTGAGTTTAGCTTACTATCTAGGCCTGAATCTGTTTCGGCGTATACTTTATTTAACGCGT
>QIEB01000081.1 GCA_003229495.1 Flammeovirgaceae bacterium | reverse complement strand
CAGAGGTCATTTTACAGCAGACCCGGGTAGTCCAGGGTTTACCATATTATTTGGCCTTTTGTGAAAATTTTCCAACTGTTTCAGAACTAGCCAGTGCCAGTGAACAGCAGGTACTGAGATTATGGCAAGGTCTGGGTTATTATTCACGGGCCCGTAATCTACATAGATGTGCCAAGTTGATTATTGAGAAATATCAGGGGCAATTTCCTGTGAATTACCATGAACTTATCACCCTGCCGGGCATAGGAGAATATACTGCCTCTGCCATTGCCTCATTTGCGTTTAAGCAGTCCACTCCCGTAGTCGACGGGAATGTATTCAGAGTACTGTCGCGGATATTTGGTATCCGGGATGATATTTCACTACAGAATACCAAAAAAGTATTCCGGGATTACAGCGCTAAATTGATAAATGGTTGGCCTCCTGATCTATATAACCAGGCTATCATGGAATTTGGTGCCCTACAGTGTACACCTGCTCAACCAAAATGTTATGACTGTCCGTTCTCCAATTGCTGTCAGGCATATCAACTCCAGGCTCAAAATCAATTTCCCGTAAAAACCAAAAAAACCATTGTGCGCAACCGGTACTTCTATTACTACGTGGTAAAATTCGGCAAATATCTATTAATGAAAAAACGGAAGCAAAAGGATATTTGGCGAGGTCTCTATGATTTTTTCCTGGTGGAGCATCATAAAGAAACTGATCCATTAAAGTTACTGGCAGGCAATCTTCCGGATGGATCGTGGCTGGACCGTGTCCAGGTTAATGAGCCATCTGTCACTTATCGGCATAGACTGACCCACCAACTTATCAGGGCGCAATTTCTGGTGGTGGAACCATTGGAAAGTCAGACCTTTATTGAGTGGAAACAAGTGTTTGGACTAAGAAAATTTGAAGTACCGGATGTGCTCGATTTACCAAAACCTATTTTGATAAACAATTATTTGAAGGCAGACATATTTTAGTTAAATTTAGATAAATGAATTACTTTCACGGCAAATTTTAAATAATAATGGCTGGTGTAAACAAAGTGATATTAATAGGCAATCTGGGAAAGGATCCCGAGGTAAGGCATTTAGAGAGTGGTGTGATGGTAGCCAATTTTCCCCTGGCCACTACGGAATCATATAAAGACCGGAACACTGGAGAAAGACGACAGGTAACTGAGTGGCACAACGTTGTTTTGTGGAGGGGCCTGGCAGAGGTAACTGAGACATATCTTAAAAAAGGGAACCAGGTTTACGTGGAAGGTAAACTCAGGACCAGGTCTTGGACAGACCAGGAAGGAAATACCCGCTATACCACGGAGGTCATAGCAGACAACATGACTATGCTGGGAGGCCGCCCTGCTGAGGCAGGTACCGTTGCTAGTACAACTCCAACATCGTCTGTTACCAGCGAAACAACGGCACCTGTATCGCCAAACATTACTGCTGTCAATGACGATTCAGACGATCTGCCATTCTGATTTTCACCAAAATAATACCTCTTGGAAATATCACCCGATGATCCTTTTCCCCAATGGTTTTTGTTGGCTCAAATTTTAACCACTGAAGTCCTGTATTTAACTTTCTATGCTGTATTACTGATATTACTATTGGTGTTATCTGCAATCATTTCCGGATCGGAAGTGGCCTTTTTTTCTTTGACTAAAAAGGATATTCTCGATTGTAGAAACGGAGAAAGCCACAGGGAAAAGAATATTGCAAAACTCCTTGAGCAACCCAAGAGTCTATTGGCCACCATCTTGATTGCCAACAACCTGGTAAACGTTGCTTTTATTACCTTGTCAACTTTTGTAGCATGGAGCATTGTAGGAGCACATACCACCGAGGGGATAGTGTTGGTAACACTTACTGTCATCACCTCAGCTGCCATCGTATTTTTCGGTGAAGTGGTGCCAAAGGTGTATGCAAATAACAATAATGCAAGATTCGCTAAGATGGCTTCGGGTCTGATCTCTATAATAACATTTATCTTTAGGCCGGTTGCTTGGATTTTACTGTCACTGAGCAAAATAATCGAATCAAGAATCGAAAGAAAAGGATACAATTTGACCGTTGACGATCTAAATCAGGCGTTGGAACTGACCACCAGCAACAACACCTCGGAAGAGGAGAAAGGGATACTAAAAGGTATTGTGAATTTCGGAACGCTCTCTGTAAAGCAGGTAATGCGATCGCGAATGGAGATCACTGCATTCGACATCGAAACAGATTTCCATGAATTAATGGACAGGATTAACAAAAGCGGTTATTCCCGGATCCCTGTTTACAGCGAAACAATTGATAAGATCGAAGGGATACTTTATATAAAGGACCTTTTGTCCTATATCGAAAAAGACGAAGATTTTAAATGGCAAGCCCTTCTGAGACCGGGGTTCTTTATTCCTGAAAACAAAAAGGTAGATTCGCTATTAAAAGACTTCCAGGAGAAAAGGGTACATATGGCTATTGTGGTAGACGAGTACGGAGGTACCTCAGGACTCATTACCTTAGAGGATGTGATCGAAGAAATAGTAGGTGAGATCAATGACGAGTTCGACAACGACGGGATGGCGTTTAATAAACTCGATGAACACACTTTTATTTTCGAGGGTCGTACTTCTCTTA
>QIEB01000363.1 GCA_003229495.1 Flammeovirgaceae bacterium | reverse complement strand
TAACGACTACAAAGCCCTCACTACCGGAGCGGGAGGGATCTACAGTCAGGTGGATGACCTTTTCCTTTGGGACCAGGCCTTATATGGAAAGATTCTTGTAAAAAACGAAACCCTTAAACAGGCTTATACTCCCGCCAGATTAAATTCCGGTGAGTCATCTTACTATGGTTTTGGGTGGGTTTTGGAAGCAAAGAATCCTATGGTTGTTCAACATTCCGGAAGTCTGGCCGGTTTCCGGACTTTCATTTATCGGGATATGGATAACCAGAACACCATTATCTTGTTGTCAAATTTTACTAACAACGTCAAATCTATAAAGGAAGAGATACTGGGGCTGATAAAAATAAACAGTAACTGAAACGGCAGCAGTTCTCTTACTTGAGTCCCATTGAGCAAGCTGTTCCTTTTAGGTTCTGTCTCAACTCTACACTTTCTGTAAAACAGAAAAGCGCCTTTCGATTACGCCATCGTCTTTTAACCACCCGGTCTGAACTTCGTCAAATCCTGCCTGACGGAACCGTCCCAATTTTTCTTTCCAATCCAGATCTTCCTTGTGAATGTTCTGACTCTCTAGTAAAACCTTCCCCTGGGAATTTAGCAAACTATGTAGTCGTTTGCCATATTTTTTCATATCTGCATCCAGCCAATGATGGACAGCGAATGAACATATAAAATCAAAGTTTTGATCCAGCTTTATTTTATTGAAGTTACCCTGCCTGAATTGTACATTTTTCCGATCCAGATATACCTGGGTCACCCGGGCTATATCCACTAATGTTTGGGTAATCTCAATCCCGACAGCCAACTTCACTTTGTTTGCCATCAAAAGGGTGAAAAACCCACAATTACAACCAATATCAAGCACATTGTCGCCAGTAGAGAGATACTTATCCAGACCGTATATTTTGTAACGCTCGGCAGTTGGCCGCTGTCCGGGAATTCCAATTTCTTCACAACTCTGATAGAACTCCCCCCGTCCGAAGACCTGCTTCTCACGGCGTAGGATTTTCTCCAGTACAACCTTTATATCAAAACTTTTTAATATTTCCTGGTACTTCTCCTGGAGTTTACTTACCTCATCAGTTTCAAAATAGCTCTTGAACCACTCCAAGCCAAACTCCACCTCCAAAGATTCACTTTTTTCTACCAGAATAGACTCCGCATTATAATAAAGTGCGCAGGCAAGACGATGTGATCCATCCACCAGCTTGAGGTTTGAATTTACCTTTAAAGGAAACTCCGGGTTAAATCCCTTGGAACGAAAACTGGCAACCAAATTTTGCAGCGTACCTTCCTTATTCTGGGGTAAATCTTCAACCTTGATTCTTTTGTTTTTTGACGCCAGGTACAGGTTGCGCGCTTGTTGCATTTTGTTGTACAATGTTAAACCGGAATTACTCTCACCATTAATGCCCTCAATGGCCATAAACCTAACCACCACATCGTATCGGTTAAATTTTCCGTTGGCATGCTGGGAGAGAAAAAGAAAAGCCGGAGAAACATTTAGTTCATACGAGTTGCCCAGTTTCAGAGCGGCCGACTTTATCCGCTTATATATTTTGGTGTTCTTTAGTAACCAGACTAACTTATTGTTCATGCCGAGCTTTTATTAACTATTCGACCTATCAGAGCATTGATTACTACTTTTAACCTGGCCCATGAAAAAAAGTAGTATTTCCTTGCTGCTTCTGCACTTCTTAAAAATTTTAATATGTGGTGATGGTCGTTTTGAAGATCCAATACCTCCGACTCACTCTGTTTAAATATCGTTTTGACAAACTCACTGCCATGAAACATTTCAAAGTTATGCTTAGTGAATAGATTCTTCAAGCTGGTTAGACTAAAACTATAGGTATGCGCATTTTGGAAATATCGTATAGGGTCGTTTCTATATCCTGAGGCAATATTTTTTATACCAGGGACTTCAACATAAATCAATGTGTTCTCGTCTGAAATGGCCCTCAACAATGTCAATTCCTGGTTCAGGTCGAGAATATGCTCCAGTACATGCGAATAGATTATTAGGTCTGGTTTACGGGTTAAGCAAAGGTCCTTTAGGGCCCCTGGTTGCAGGTCAAGGTCATACTGTTCTTTGCCGTATTTAAGATATTCCTCCCCCAGGTCAATTCCTTTAACCATAAATCCCTTACTCCGGAAGTAGTTTAGAATGCCACCTGCTCCACAGCCAACTTCCAATAGAAACGGCGTGGAGTTATGATAAGAAACCAGTCCCCTGCCGTTTAAATAGTCATATAATCTTTTACCTCTGTCAAGCTGACCTTCAAAAAATTTAGCAGCATTTGAATTGACTCCGGTGTACAAACTACGATACTCAAGATTATAAAATTCATTGTAAGACGATAATGTCATTCTAGGATTGATCATCACCAGACCGCAATCTTTACAAACTACATTAGAGCAGGATAACCCATATCTGTCCTTCTCAGCTAACTGTAAGAAGTCATCGCCATCGCATATTGCACAATTGGTTTTCTCGAACTGATAATGTCCTGAATCGATTTTAGATTCGATTTGGGCTTTCATTTCCAGTTGAACAGTGTTCAGCTTCAAAGTCGCAGTGGCATCATTATGGTACCGATTGGAAATCATGTTTTCTT
>QIEB01000010.1 GCA_003229495.1 Flammeovirgaceae bacterium | reverse complement strand
ACCCTAACACCCTAGCCCCCTCGTCCCTAACACCCTAACACCCTCGTCCCTAACACCCTAACACCCTCGTCCCTAACACCCTAACACCCTCGTCCCTAACACCCTAACACCCTAACACCTTCGTCCCTAACACCCTAGCCCCCTGTGGCCTCCCGCTTCAATTGGCCAGCAAGTTCTTTCCCTATATATTTTTCTATGAAGTAATGAGCCAGATAAATCATAGGCGTTAACAGCACCGCCAGGAAGAACTTGTAAAGATAATTTACCGTTCCAATGGCTAGCACCCGGACCAGGTCCCAGTCTGCTCCCACATAAAAAGCAATGATCAAGACCACATAGCTGTCGATAAACTGTGATACTATTGTTGATCCTGTGGCTCTTAACCATATTTTCTTTTCACCAGTAGCCTTCTTAATACGGTGGAACACCATAACATCTACGATCTGACCTATCAAAAATGCTACCAACGATCCGACTATTATCCAAAGACCTTGTCCAAAGACCCTTCTGAATGCCAGGTCCATATCTGAAAGACTTTGAGCTGGATCCTGACGCAACCCACTTTGAAATTGCCACCAATCATTGGGGACTAAATTGATGCCAACTAAGATCATTAGAAATGCATATAATATTAGAACCACTGCCATGTTGGAAAGAATGCGTACTCCTTTCTTTCCATAATATTCGTTTATGACATCGGTCATCACAAACACTATGGGCCAGAGAATCACACCAACGGTCAAATTAAATCCCAGACCTTCCACTCCAAACAACTTGAGATCCAATGGTGTCAGACCCAGGGTTTTTTCAAGAGAGAAGATCTTTATCCCGATAAACTCAGCAACCAAGGTGTTGGCAATGAAAAATCCTCCGAGAAATAGGAATAACCTGTTCTTCTTTTCCATGGTTATCAATGATCAATACTAATTTGCTGACCCTCTACTGCGAGATGTGAATTTGGGAATACATCGATTGCTTCTGACAATAAAGGATACAGCTCCTTGTAACGTATAGAAAAATGGCCAAGGATGAGCTTTTCAACTTTAGCCTTTAAGGCAATAGACGCTGCCTGACGGGCTGTGGAATGATAGGTTTCATATGCGCGCTGTTCCAGATCTCCTAAAAAGGTTGACTCATGATATAATAGATCTACGGATTTTATATAGGGAATAATGTCCTCATTATAGCGAGTGTCAGAACAATATGCATAGGCTCTGGCCTTTCGTGGTGGTTCGGTATATTCATTCACACTGTATTTTATGGTCTCATCCGGCCCCATGACATTGCGTCCGCTTTTCAGGGTATGTATTTCCTCCAAGGTCAAATTCTTGAGTTTATTGGATTTCTTTAGCCTGTGGTATTTAATTTTCTCTCTGAATAGGAATCCAGTGCAAGGAATCCTATGATCCAGAGGGATGGAAGAAATGTAAATGCTATCATTGTCCACTAAAACTTCAGAATTGCCAGAGTCCAGGCTTTTGAAGTGAATTTGATAACCTAAAACCATCTCTGCATACCTCAGGTGTACGGTGATGATATCGCTCAAACCCGCGGGTCCAAATATATATAAGTCTTCCACCCGGTTTCTGAGATGTAATGTGGACAAAAGACCTACAAGTCCCAGATAATGGTCCCCATGTAGATGACTGATAAAAATATGTTTTAGGCGACTCAGCTTTATTCGGTAGCGACTGATCTGCATTTGTGTTCCCTCACCACAATCAATTAAGAACGTTTGATTTTCAACGCGTAGGATCTGAGCGGATTGGTGTCTGCTGTGGGCAGGTGCTGCGGAATTAGAGCCGAGTATTGTTAATTCAAAAGACAACTATTGACCGTTTTCATCCTCTTTCATGTCGCCCTCAATCTCGTGCATGAAGACTGCATCCCGGGCCTCCTCAACTGTTGGTAAGATATTTAAGATGGAATCCAGCTGAGATATTTTTATCAACTTAAATACGTGGTCAGAAATAGTAGTCAGAACCAGAATACCTCCTCCCTCGCTAGTAATCCGGTTCCCCACCAACAAAGCGCTAAGCCCCGAGGAATCAATATACTTCACTTCTTGTAGATCCAGGATTACGTTTCTGGTTCCTTCAGTATGCAGGGTGACAAAGTCGGACTTTAATTGTGGAGCAAGCGTAGAATCCAGTTTTTCCTCATGGAGGTTTATTAAGGTAAATTGCTCTTGCTTGTCAATGGTATATTTCATGCCTTCTATTTTAAGCTCTAACTAATGGTAGTATCCTGAAACCAACCTAGAATACTGCTTTCTATTTCCTCTATTGCAATGGGGTTTTGTGGAACGGCAAATGGTTCACTCATGAGTTTATCATGTAATTCAATATACCGCTCTGAAATGGATTTTACAACCTCAGTGGTCATTTGAGGAACCTTCTGACCTGGTAGTCCCTGGAAATTATTACGCATTAGCCATTCCCTGACAAATTCCTTGGAAAGCTGTTTTTGAGGTTCACCTTGTTTTTGTCTTTCTTCATAGCCTTTGGCATAAAAATACCGGGATGAATCGGGGGTGTGTATTTCATCAATTAACAACAGGTCCTCCCTGAAGGTGCCGAATTCATATTTGGTGTCAACTAAAATAAGTCCCCGGGCGGCAGCTATGGCAGTACCCCTGG
>QIEB01000417.1 GCA_003229495.1 Flammeovirgaceae bacterium | reverse complement strand
GCCCAACCTCCAATGCTGGTATGGCTATGATTTGCTGTGAAATAGATCCCGGTAATTTCCGGAAAATGCTGCTTGATCAAATCTCTGATGGCATTCGCCAGGGTGGGGTGAATAATCCACAGGTCATAGCTTAGCAATACAATTTTCTGAAGTCCGTTATTGAACATTATGGTCCTGACATAGACCGAGTCAAACACCTGTTCATATGGCGAATAATTTTTGCCGGTCAACCTTACCGGTTTTTCAGGGGTAATATTCGCCACCCCCCAACCTGCTTCCAAACTCCCACCTGGTGGCTGTTGCTGTAGTATCTCCACCAGACTGTCCTCCCTGGCCATTGTTGATTTATAATAGGAGGTCTGTTGGTACTCGGTGGTGTCAACGGTGGTAAATAGAATTAAGCCCAACACCAATAGAAATAGTGCTATGAATAACAATCGGATTACCAATTTGCTTTTGTTGACCCTCATTTACAGTGTAGTCCAGGCAGGCTGCAATATTAATAACATCCGTTAAATTTGGAATGATCTGTATAGGCTTTTAAAATATTTTGTAAATTATCTGAATGAAGCCTTCAACTTACATCGGCAAACCAATGGACCGGAGATCTTTTATTGCCTTGAGCACCGGGGGAATTTTAAGTCTTCCATCCATGGCAAACCAGCATAACAATGAATTTTCCGGACCCTCTCTGGGTCAAATTGCACTGCAGTTGTACACCGTGCGAAGAGAAATAGAAAAAGATCTTATGGATACCTTAAGCAGGGTAGCCGAAATAGGCTATCATGCGGTTGAAACTGCTTTTTGGCCGGAGCACATTTCATTGAAACAGGCATCAAATGCCCTCAAATCACTGGAATTGCAGGTGTGTTCCGTACATTGTGAATTACCATTCGGGCCTGAACGGGCTCGAATGTTGGAACTTGCTGATGCTTACCAATGTGAAGTCATGATCTGGCATGGCTGGCCCGAAGATCCCCGTTATCAATCGCAGGATGGCATTAAAAAATTGGCAGATATTTATAATGAATCTAGTCATTTCGCCAGGCAAAACGGGTTAAGGTTTGGGCTACACAACCATTGGTGGGAGTTCCGTAACAGAATCGATGGAAAATATCCTTATCAGATACTAAGAAGTTTGCTTGATCCGGACATTTTCTTTGAACTGGACACCTATTGGTTAAAGGTAGCTGGCTTTGATCCAGCTGAGGTGGTTGGACAATTTGCAGATAAGGCTCCCCTGCTGCACATCAAGGATGGCCCTGCACGCTATACCAAGTCCCTGGGCAAAGATGAACCGGAACCCATGGTGGCCGCTGGCAAGGGTACCCAGAACTTTCCTAGGATAGTAGAGGCGGCCAAGGGCAATACTCAATGGATGATCGTTGAGATGGACCTGACAACAACCGATGTATTCCGGGCTCTGGAAGACAGTTATCATTACCTGGTTGACAATGGCCTTGCTGTTAACAATAAATAATAATCACAAATGTTATGGATAAACAAGAGTTCCTTCTGCTAATTCCCGGGATTATCTACGGTGTGGCAATCGTTGACTTACTCAAGATTGTGCAGCACAAAGTTAATTATTGGGAGATTGTCTTCTGGGGAATCCTTATGATGGTGAGCATCATTAATCATTGGATAGAACTTTATCAAAAATTAGACGCATTTGTTGATAATAATTTAAATTTTTTCTTGATTATCGGACAAGCTATGATCTACGCCCAGGCAGCAAATGTCATTACCCCTGACAAAAAAGACAGTGATACTAAAGAGTATTTCTTTAAAATCAGAAAAAGTTTTTTCCTGGTCATAGTTGGGATCATCACGATGAACATCATTCTTCAATTTGTGGTTTTCGATGACCAGAGAACCTGGATACGATTGCTCGGCATACCTTTGTTCCTTGCCTGTGCTTTTATTGATAAATTATGGCTTCGTACTACAGTTGGAGCCTACCTAGTAGTTTTGGCAACAATTGTAATTTTTAATAATAACTAGATATTGTGCTATTGAAAGTATCAATTTAAAGAACAATATGGCCAGTGTTGCTTATTTTAAATAAACCTGTTTAATTGCAAGCTATGAACACCACACGACGAAATTTTCTACGATCCATCAGCCTACTTTCTGCTACTGCGGTAGTACCATTGTCAGCATTTAATTTTCAGAAGGCTGAAAAACTCAAACTAGTACTGGTTGGCACTGGCGTACGTGGGACCAGCTTTTGGGGAAAGCGGCTGGTTGAGCAGTATGGTGAGATCCTGGAGTTTGTTGGCATTTGCGATATCAATCCCGGAAGATTAGACTATGCAAAGAAATACATGGAAGTCAGTTGCCCGGTCTTTACTGATTTCCAGGAAATGGTACAGCAAACCAAACCAGATTTAGCAATAGTTACCACTACTGATGCCACCCACCATCAATTCATCATTCAAGGGCTGGATATGGGTTGTGATGTGCTCACTGAAAAGCCCCTGACTATTGATGAAAGAAAGTGTCAGGATATTATTGATGCAGAAAGGCGATCTCGCAAAAATTTAATCGTTGGATTCAATTATCGATGGAGTCCTTATGCTACTAAAGTAAAGGAACTGCTCATGCAAAATACCGTAGGCAAACTTACCTCGGTTGATT
>QIEB01000429.1 GCA_003229495.1 Flammeovirgaceae bacterium | reverse complement strand
ATTATACCCAACGATTCTATATGGGATTAAGCTCCCCGTATCTGGTTCAGAATAAGTTGGATAATATTGAAACAGTGGATTCCGATTCACGTCAAAGGCGACATTATTTTTATACCACAGGATATGTATTTGACCTTAGCCGGTCGGTAAAATTCAAACCAAATCTATTGCTAAAAGTAGTAGAAGGAGCTCCGTTAGAAGTTGACATTAACGTTAACTTCTTATTGCAGGAATTATTGTGGGTAGGGGTTTCCTATCGTTCGTTTGATTCGTTTGATGCCATACTTCAGATAAATGTTACTGAGCAATTCAGCATTGGGTACGCATATGACTTTGCTACCACAACCGAATTGAAAAGGCTACACTCCGGATCACACGAGCTAATGTTAAGTTACAGGTTAAAGCCACCTAGGCGACGAATGTTAACACCAAGATATTTTTAAAATGAGAAGTTCATTGAATATAGTACGGATTCTAAGCATACTGTTGATAACTTTTAGGTTATCAGCCTATACCCCCGACCCTAAGCCCACCAATAACGGCGGAAGCTTTATTAGTGTATTTGACAGCAAGTTGAAAAGGGCTGACAGGTATTTCCATAACTTTGAGTACAAATCCGCAATCAAATTATACTCAAAACTTGTTAAAAAGGGCAAAGCAGATGATGCTGTAAAGCTTAGATTAGCTGAGTCTTACATGAAAGTTAATGATCCGGCAAATGCAGAAAAGTGGTATTCGGAAGTTATCCACACTGACCAAATAACTCCACAGCACCAAATTCAATATGCGCATACGCTCCTTAGTAATGGAAAATACCAGGAAGCCAGGCAGGTCATTGACTCCTACCAATTTGCTGACAGTGATTATCGAAGTAAAGCAATTATTAATACACTTGATAAGCTGGAGATATTTTATGCCGACAGTCTGTATTACCAATTGATCCCTGTGGAGGACGATAAACCTTACTATTCTGATTTCAGTCCTACTGTTTACAAAGACGGTATTGTATTCGTATCCTCGAGGCATGATAAGGGTCCCAAATTCAAATGGGATGATACCCCTTTTCTGGATCTCTATTATACCGAGAGCGATGTGGCTTCAGCAAAGCCATTCAGTGAGAACTTGAATTCAAAGTATCATGAAGGGCCCATTGCATTCTATGATGAGTACACTAAGGCAATATTTACCAGAAGTAACTATTTGGACAAAGAGCTTGGCCTAACAGATCAAGGTATTAACAATTTACAATTATATACCACCTCATGGGACAAAGATCAAAATGATTGGGCCAATATCAAACCCATTGATTTTACAATTGGCAACTACAGTTACGGGCATCCAACAATTTCTGCGGATAATAGCAGATTGTATTTTATTTCCGATATGCCCGGAGGATTCGGGGGCACTGATATATACCTAAGTATAAGGAATGAAAACGGATGGGGTGAGCCAGTGAGTATGGGCGAAGTTATCAACACCCCTGGAAATGAGATGTACCCATTCATTGACAATGAAAATAACCTGTACTTTGCCTCTAACGGACATGGAGGGTTAGGTGGTCTTGATGTATATCAGGTAGGTCTTGATGGGATCTTGGATATACGAAATATGGGTTACCCCTTAAATACCACCGCAGATGATTTTGGATTTTCATTAACACCTTCAGGGCAGACAGCATATATATCATCCAACAGAGAAGGCGCCGACAACATTTATCAAATAGACATAAAAGCACCGGATCTGGAAATGATCCTTGCGAATAATTCAGTTAACCAGGAAATACCTAAAATTGCTGATCGAATTGAACCAATAGCAACCTCAGAGTTATCCACACTACTAGAGTTCGATGATTTAGAAGACCCTGAAAACTTATCCACAATCAATGCCTCAATAATTAATGAAAACAATGAGGTTCTTGATAATGCAAATTTAAAATTGCTGGTCAACGGAAAAGAAAAAGAGGATTTAGTAACAAATAATGAGGGAAAGGTTTCCATACAAGTTCCAGCAGGTCAGGAATATAGCTTGATCGCATCAAAAGAAGGTTTTAAGGACAGGGTGATAGCAATTCCCGCTGAAACACTGGGACAAGAGGAAGATCTTCTGATTGTAATGAATTCAATATTTGTGGGTACTGATTTACAAGAGGACCAATTATCAACTACTGAACTGGATCCTTTAGCAGTAACGGAAGACCCATGGGAAGATAGTGTTCTTGAAAACAATACCAGGCCTGAATTGCCAGGCGTCGCATTAACAGCCTTGCCCGATGGTCAGGATCAAAGCACGGATAATATTCCGACTACTGAGTTGGATCATTTAGCAGTAACGGATGAGGGCTGGGAAGATAATGTTCTTGAAAACAATACTAGACCTGAATTGCCAGGCGTCGCATTAACAGCCTTGCCCGATGGTCAGGATCAGGGCACGGATGCTATTCCGACTACTGAGTTGGATCCTTTAGCAGTAACGGAAGACCCATGGGAAGATAATGTTCTTGAAAACAATACTAGACCTGAATTGCCAGGCGTCGCATTAACAGCCTTGCCTGATGGTCAGGATCAGAGCACGGATAATATTCCGACTACTGAGTTGGATCCTTTAGCAGTAACGGATGAGGGCTGGGAAGATAATGTTCTTG
>QIEB01000168.1 GCA_003229495.1 Flammeovirgaceae bacterium | reverse complement strand
ATTCCTTGTCATAGGATCTTCTTTCTCTTTTCATAATGGTAAGTTAATTGATTATGTGCTTAACTTACTGTCCAGTCAAATGTAGCAGGTCTAACCCTCTCACGCTCAATATGGGCCTGGAGCTAGGCGCGGAGGGCGTGCGTGGTATCCGGCTTTACGTGGATAAATCTCCAGATCGATAAACCCGGATTATGCATTAGACTTCGTAGTGAGAGCCTTAAATGGCTGTAAGATAGGTACTCGCACAGAGTTTTGCATCGGAAGCATAGCACCGCTATGGTGAGTAGGATTCCGATAGCTATCGGAAGAGCAAATGCCTAGATTGTAGTCAGTTAAGGCTCGTAATAGATTTCTAGTGCATAATCCGGGATAAAGGGCATGCTGAAGAAGCCACTCGCGCACTAATCGCCACAGGGACTAAAAACTAAAAATTAAAAACTCAAAACTCCCGAAAGACATTGTCACATATTACCGCCGTGGCTATTGCTGCATTGAGCGATTCTGCCCTGCCCAGCCGAGGGATGCTAACCTTTTTTGATATCACCGTTTCTAAATTTGCTGATATTCCTCGGGCTTCATTCCCTATCAAGAGTATACCGCCGTCTCCAAATTTTGTGGTGTGTACATTATCGCCCATTAATGCCGCACCATATACATCCGGAAACCCTTCCAAAAAGCAATGTAGATCTGTATAGAAAATTCCAACCCGTGTGAATGATCCCATACTGGAATGAATGACTTTAGGGTGATAAAGATCTGCACAGTCCAGCGAACATACCAGCTTGTAAATCCCATACCAGTCCGCTATCCTGATAATAGTTCCCAGGTTCCCGGGATCCCTGATTTGATCTAAGGCAATGGCATATTCATTTTTATTTATTTCCAATGACTCATTGGGCAAGCACTTAGCCACAGCCAGTACCGATTGATTAGTCTTTAGTGAGCTTATGGCACTCAACTGCCTCTCAGTGACCACTTGTAACCTGTCATCCAATTTTACCGCAATCTCTTCGTTCTGACTTATGAAGGATTTTGTTGCAACCAGATGAGTCACATCAAAATGAGATTTTAGTAATTCTAGCACACTTTTTGATCCTTCAATTAAAAAGCTTTGGGCTTTCTTGCGGTATTTCTTTAATTGCAATGATTTAATATACCCTATAGTGCCTTTTGAGATCATACGTGGTAG
Source organism: Flammeovirgaceae bacterium (assembly GCA_003229495.1). Lineage (GTDB taxonomy): Bacteria > Bacteroidota > Bacteroidia > Cytophagales > Cyclobacteriaceae > SZUA-3. The sequence continues at coordinate 3,062 of QIEB01000168.1, read as the reverse complement.
GATACGAAAGTTAAGATCAAATCATCTCTTAAGCTATCTACTCTTCATTGTTATTTTAAGTGGTTGTATCGGAACCAGAAATCTAGAAGATGGGCAGTATCTGTTGAACCGTCAGCAAATCAAAGGTACTAAAAATGTTGAGTCTGATGACCTCGCGGTGCTATACCAACATCGACCCAATAAAAAAGTACTAAAAGTTTTCCCGATCTCCCTGTATACCTGGATGTATCAAATTGGCAGCCGCAAATTTGATAAAGCGAAGATCCAAAATAAAAAGGTAAAGATCTCAGAGAAATTTGATAAAAAGATAGCACGCTATACTGGCAATAAGACCAAAGTGGCCAAGATAGAGAGTCGTAAAGCTTCAAAGCTGGCAAAAAAGGATGATGTGCTGAAAAATGGCAACTCATTTATGCAAAATGGGGAACCTCTGTCCATTTATGATACGGCATTGGCAGTTTCCACCCAGGAAAAGATGGGAAAATATCTGCAATCCAAAGGCTATTTTCATAATACAGTTGATTTGGAAGTAAAAGCCAAAGGAAAACGTATTTCTGTCATATACAGAATAGATGAAGGAATCCCCTACACACTTGATAGTCTGGTACTAATCACAGGAGACACATTGGTTACACAATTAATTAAAAGTACTGCAAAATCAAGTATGCTAAAAAGGGGAGACAATTACGACACTAAAAAACTTGACCAGGAAATAGTCAGAATTGAGAACCTGATGAAAGATAATGGTTACTTCGAATTCCTTCGAGGGTATGTGGAATTTGCGGTTGATACCGCCATCCTTGGGAATAGAAAAATTGCCGTGAAAACAATTGTAAACACTCCATCCAAAAGAGGCTATCACAAGGTCTTCAAAATAGACACCGTGATCTTCACCACCGATGCCAACGTCCCTAGCAGCCAATTGTACCGCACCCACCACAATTACAACCGCGTTACCTATCGATTTTTTGAAGAGCAGTACGCCAAAAAGATCATGGACAGAAGGCTTTTTATTTATCCCGGGAATCTGTATAGCAAGACCAGTACATTTAGTACACAACGACAGCTGGCGAATCTTGATATGTTCAAATTTGTAAACATAAACTACGATACTACCGGCAATAGGTTTGTTGCAAACATCTTTACCAGTCCGCTTGACAGAAATCAGTTAACTCATGAAATAGGCATTAATGTAACCGCCAACCAACGGGTGCCCGGGCCATTTTACGATTTCAATTTCAAGAATCGAAATACATTCGGGGGTCTGGAGATCTTTGAATTTAACGGGCATTTGGGTATCAATGGAGTTGCATCATATTCCAACGAAGGAGCAATAGCCAACAGCCGGGAACTGGGTGGCAATCTCTTCTCTTTGACCCTTCCCGATTTTGTATTTCCTTTGGGAAACAACATGAAGTCTAAACTTGGTGAACTGAACCCAAGAACTCAATTTTCCCTGGGATATGAATTTGTGAATAGGATTGACTTTACCAGGGACAACTTTAGTGCTCAGGTAAAGTACTTCTGGCAAAAAGGGCAAAGCAGGGCAATCTCACAACAACCCTTCGCCCGCTTTATATTTGCTCTTGCCGATCTTAATCTGATTGACACCAGAAATATTTCAGATGAATTCCAGGAGGAATTGGACGAAAGTGAGCGCTTAGGCACCCGTTTTTATCGTGCATTTGAACCTTCGTTTGTCAGTAGCATGTACCTGCAATCGACATTTGATTTCAACCAATATGGATCATACCAAAACAATTCTTCCTACCTAAGAACTTTCGTAGAAAGTGGAGGTACGTTTTTAAATGTATATGGAACCAAGTTTCTGGAGGGGGACAGCCTTGAGAATTACAAGTTTTTAAAATTCAATATCGACTATCGTAAGTTCATCCCTCTCCCCGTTCAAGGTGGTGTTATCGCCTATAGGATCAATACCGGCGTTGGGATTCCATATGGTGATAACAAAATCCTTCCTTACGAAAAGAATTTTTTTGCAGGTGGAAGTTCAAGTGTAAGGGCCTGGGGTCCAAGACGTTTGGGGCCGGGTTCTTATAGCCCTATCAATGAAGAAACCGGTGATATTGACTACAATTTCGAGCAGCCCGGGGAAGTTATCATGGAGGTTAGCATCGAATACCGTCAAAAACTTATTGGTTTTCTGGACTGGGCGATTTTTTTCGATGCCGGCAATATTTGGACGATTCGGGATGATGTCGGGGATGATGGTGAAATACGCCGGCCAGGAGGCAAATTTGAAGGGGACTTTTATAAAGATATTGCTTTGGGCACTGGCATGGGTTTTCGTATGGACTTCACTTTTTTGATCCTGCGTTTGGATATGGGCATTAAAGTATATGAACCGGCAAGACCGGAGGGAGAAAGGTGGGTGCTCAACAAATTTAAGTTTGGCGGGATTGAAGGTTCCACAGATAATTCCGTTATCCTGAATATTGGTATTGGTTATCCATTCTAGTGTCAAGTCAAAGCAAAAAATCTTTGCATAACCATAGCTATGGAACGATTTTTTAACACAGAGCTGGCACAAAATCTACCCCGGATTAACCGTAGGTTTAGCCTTGACTTGACACTAGCAAGCAAGCAGATTTACCAGACCCTGGTATACCTTCTCACTATTTGGCAGCATTTCTTCTTCCAGATCAACATTTAAAGGTACCGCAGGAAGGTTTTCTGCTCCAATCACATTCACAGGTGCATCCAGAAACTGCCAGAATTCAGTAGCAATCCTTCCTGATAACGACTCGGCGAATGAGTTGAGTGTGGGTTCCTCAGTAAGAACCATACAGCGACTGTGTGTTTTCACCGCCATTTCTATGGCCTTCCAATCTACCGGATTTAAGGTTCGCAGGTCCATTATGCTAATCCTCCCTGGCAATCTTTCTGCAGCTGCCATAGACCAATAAACGCCCATTCCATAGGTGATCACCACTGCACTTTTCCCTTGCTCTATATATCTTGGTTCTGCCTGCAACACCATATTGGCTAAGCCCAATGGTATGACATAATCCCGATCAGGTTCCCAGGTTTTTGCAGCTTCTGTT
>QIEB01000077.1 GCA_003229495.1 Flammeovirgaceae bacterium | reverse complement strand
ATTAATGTTTAAACATGAAGTTCTCTTATAACGGAAAATTACTATTATCATTTCAAATCGATATTTTGGGTATTTTGTATGGGTAACCATGAGTCTAACGGCATTCCACAATTACCAGTTGACAGCCCAGCAATCTCCTAAATCCTTGGTTTATACATCTCATGATAACGACTTACTGAAAGTCAAGAATGTCACGGACCGATACTATTCATTTGGGTTGTTTGCGGGATTCCAAAAAGTCCTAAACAGGAGGCTGCTTAGAATTCTGCCTACCCGGCATTTCAAGGATCCCTGGAACAAGTACATTGGCGGACTGGTAGTAGCCATAAAAGGCTACACTCCCAACAGGGATAGAGACCGGGATAATTCTTTGTTGGATAGGCCATTTGCTGGAACTTTTACCATCAGGCCTTATGTAATTTCTGTAAACAAGAACCGTCTGATCAGATTGGATTTAGAAACAGGTGTAAGGGGACCGGCTTCTCAGGCAGGTAAACTTCAAAATTGGGTACATGAAAGGATCGGCGATAATCGGGTAAAGGGCTGGGACAATCAACTAGATAATAAAATTTTATTTAGCTTTTATGGCCTGTATGCTAAGCCGTTCCTGCTTTCAAAAGGATTTGAGGTTATTCCGGAATCTTCTATAGCCCTGGGCAATCATTTTACCTATCTTCAGCAGGGCATCAAACTCAGAGTAGGTCTGTTCAATGATGTCTCTAACTCAATTTCTTACTTCACTCATATGGGTGGGAAAAGATTTGATAGGCACACCGAGATTTTTGCGTCGTTTATTATATACGGTAGATTGTCATTGTTGGATGCTACCCTGAGTGACTTAAATTTAATCAGTGATTTGCTCAGCGTCAGCAAGGATCATTTAGTAGGAGGATTTCAAGTTAAACTCAATTTTTTGCTAAATAGGGTTGGGATCATTATTGCCTATAATAAGATTACGCCAGGGACCAACTTGAGTGATAAACATAGCTACGGCAGTATCGGGTTGAACTATCGGTGGTAAGACCGCCCGGTATTTTTTTTAGTCCCCGTTTATTTTAGCTTGTAGCGACAAACAATCAAAAGCCATTCATGAAATTACTTTCCCTTCCAATTCTTTTAACTTCTTTAATCTGTATTCTTCCCGTTTCCGCACAGTGGACCAATCGATATCCAAAAGTCCAGGACCAGAGACATCATATATATTTGGAAGGATTTGAATTGCCGATACTCACATCAGGTCCTATGGACCCTGCTCCCTCTCCTCTAAACGACCGGGTTGCTTTTGCAGCCAAAGGATGGCTATGGCTGCTTGACCTGCAAACCATGGCTGCCAGAAGAATCACCAGTTCCGCAGGTATAGATTCCAGACCGGAGTGGTCTGCTGATGGCAGTAAATTGGTATTTATAAGGGACGATGGAAGTGATACTCAAATCATTGTTTTGGATCTATCCACCAATAAAGAGATAATTTTGGTTGATGAACCGGCAATTGACCTGGACCCGTTTTTCTCTCCTGATATGGAACTGGTCTTTTATGCCTCTGCCGTCAACGGATCCATTGATTTGTGGTCAATTAATTTGCAAACCGGTGAAAGGCAGCCCATTACAGATGATCAGGGCATCCAACGGCGGCCGGTAGCCCACCCCAGAGGAAGCCAGCTGGTATACCTCAACAAAATCGGCTCGTACAATTCAATCATGCTGCGGGATCTTGAAAGTGGAAAGGAGCATATTTTGGTTGAAGGCCGTCTCACCTCTCAGGCAGATATGACACTAAACAACGACGGGTCTCTAATGGCCTACACCTGGCCTTTCGATGGGGGCTATGAGATACGTTTGTTGACATTGGAAACACCAAACTCTTCATTGAGATTGACTGACAGCGAAGGCATGCCACTGGCGCCTGCATTTAGCGCAGATGGCCAGTGGATTTACTTTGCTGAGGCCAATGAAAATGAACGTACGGTACTAAAAAGGATAAGTGTTTATGGTGGCAACCCTGAAATTATAGAAATAGGTTCATGGGACTGGGATGGGCCTAAAGGAAAAATTAAAATAATTACCAAGGTAGATGGGCTTAAACAACCTGTTCGTCTTAATGTCATGGATGCCACAAGTCATCCGGTAATACCAGATGAAGGTGCTGTAAGATCTGACGGCCAGAATGGTATGGTGTTTTTTTATTCCGACGGGGAAATAATCCTGGAGGCGCCGGAAGGAACAATTGAAATCACCGCCGTACAGGGTTTCTTGACGAAAGCTACGGTCCAAAAAGCTCAGGTTCGATCAGGTACTACTGACGTGATAACCATTGAACTGAAAAGGATCTGGCACCCCAATGCTTCTGGCTGGTATTCAGGGGATAATCATTTCCATTTGAACTATGGAGGCACCTATCAATTGGATCCTCATGATATTGAACTGGACATGAAAGGGGAGGGACTGGACGTTGCCTTTCCTTTATTGGCCAATTTGCACAACCGCTTTTTACAACAAGAGCTTTGGGGTTGGAAGAATGAAGGTCTTCCCATGATCCGATTTGGACAAGAAATCCGTTCTCATTTTTTGGGGCACTTGTCTCTGATCGGAATTGACGACCTTTATTGGCCCTGGATTTGGGGACCATATTATGAGGTTTATGGAAA
>QIEB01000351.1 GCA_003229495.1 Flammeovirgaceae bacterium | reverse complement strand
TAACACCCTCGTCCCTAACACCCTCGTCCCTAACACCCTCGTCCCTAACCCCCTAACCCCCTAACACCCTCGTCCCTCGTCCCTTAATCCACCCATACCTTAGTACCTTCAGTACAGTTACTGCAAATGTCTATCCGGGACCTGGCTTGAATAAGCTGACTTCTGAAATTAGCATATTTTTCACCACGCCACAACTCTTTGAAACTCTGACTGTTTATGTCTCCCATAGGGTGGCTGGCATCCTTATCGAAACAACAGGGAACCACTTGTCCATCCCAGGTGATTACACAACTATGCCACATTTTCCAACAATGATTGAGTAGTTTGTTTTTGATACTATAGGTTCCATCATCATTTTCCCGGTAGCGGCTGTATTTATTATTTTCAGGGATAAGTGGAGAACCTTGTTTATAGTCATAGATCTGAGCAGTCTTAAAACCCACTTCATTTACACCTAAGGTGTTGGCGAGGTCTTTCACTTCAGAAATCTGGTGCTCATTGGGTTTCACCACCAGAAATTGGAATATCAAATGAGGAGTGGCCGATCCTAACTTTTTCTTCCAAGCCACCACCTGCTTTGTTCCCGAGATTACCCGGTCCAGTTTCCCTCCAATCCGATAACTTTGGTAAGTTTCCTGAGTAGTTCCATCTAGAGAAATAATTAAACGATCCAATCCGGACTCAACAGTCCTGCGTGCATTGTTGCTATCCAGGTAGTGGGCATTGGTGGATGTAGCCGTATATATATTCTTATCAGTGGCTGCTTTTACCAACTCAAAAAACTGGGGATGTAAATACGGTTCTCCCTGAAAATAGAGTATTAGATACCACAGGACCTGGTGCAGTTCATCAAGTAGTTCATTATATAAACCCAGGTCCAACATACCGGTGGGTCTGGAAAAATTCCTTAACCCGCTGGGGCATTCAGGACATCGAAGATTGCAACTGGTAGTCGGTTCTATGGAAAGGCTAACCGGTAATCCCCAGGGACGGGAATAACTGGTGGCCCTGGAAAGGTAGTAACTACTGAAAATCTTAAATGCATTGAATGCCCTGACCGGAGTGCATTTGGATAAGAAGTTAAGACCATCGCGATAACTGGAATTCATAAAATATACTATCGATCTTTTATTACCTTTAACTCGGATTATGCATTAGAATTTGTAGTGAGAGCATAATCAGGGTTTAATGAGACACACAAATTAGTCCCGTCTGCGAAGAAATGCGAGTACTCAAACTAATTTTTTATCTCTTCCCATGGATAATCGCCGCCATTTGTGGTTTATGGTTTTGGTATAACTGGCCTGAAATTGATTTGTTTCCTAAAAAACAGGTAAATGAGACCCACCTAAGTAGCCTGGTCCTGGAGCGCATGGAAACAATCGGAAAGCTGGAATTGACCAAATATCAATTCCAGGAAATTACCGAGATCCAGAAGGTGGGGAAAGACTTCTATAACCTGTTTAAGCTGGAAAACGATTCAAGGGCCGTTTTAATATCCAGGGGAGAAGCGGTAGGATGTATCGATCTCACTAAAATGGAAGTTAAACATATTCAGCTGTCAGGGGACACTCTTATTGTACAATTGCCACCTCCCGAACTATGTTATTTCAAATTGGATTTAGACAAAACCACAGTATACGCTCTCGAGACAGGTATATTCACCAGTGAAAAGGCTTTTATCGAGAAAGCCTACCAAACTGCAGAGCAACAAATAAGAGAATCAGCACTGCATTCCGGAATTTTACAACAGGCCAAAGAAAACGCGGAAACCGTGTTGAAGCCTCTTTTGGAGGAGATTTCCGGCAAACAAGTAATACTGATTTATGACCTAAACACTGTCAGGATCAGGAGGGAGCGTTAGGAACTCCGAAGTATAGATCAACTTCAAAATTCGACATTCGGTGTTCGATATTTGTATAATGTTGGATATTCTGCTTGTACATTCGTATCTTAATTCCTCTTTAAACCATTCAGGCAAATATTAAAATCATGAAAAATAGTATCCACAAATCAGGCACAAAGAATCGTAGGAAATTCATTAAAGAAACTGGTATTGCGGTGTTAGGAAGTTCAGTTGCTTTCAACATCGGTTACGCTAGCCCTAGTTTTGAACCAAGTGAAAAAACCTTAAAAGTGGGTTTGGTTGGCTGTGGCGGCAGGGGCACAGGAGCCGCAGGCCAGGCTTTGAGTGCAGACCCGGATGTAGTCTTGACAGCTATGGCGGACATATTTCCCGATCGATTAGAGAAATCTTATAATGCGATCAAGGAAATCCATCCTGAAAAAGTGGTAATTGACGAAGATCATAAATTCGTGGGATTTGACGCTTACAAAAAATTGATTGAATCTGATGTGGATGTGGTGCTTTTGGCAACACCTCCAGCTTTCAGGCCGGACCACCTGGCTGCAGCGATCGATGCGGGTAAACATGTTTTTGCTGAGAAGCCCATGGCCGTTGATGCCCCCGGGGTGAGGAAAGTATTAGCATCTGCCAAAAAGGCCAGGGAAAAGGGGTTGTCATTGACTTCAGGCTACTGTTTGCGATACGATAACGATAAAAGAGCTTTTTTTGGCAAAATTTTGGATGGAGATATAGGACAAATACAATCAATGAATTCCACCCGGTACGGAGGCGAACTATGGTACAAACC
>QIEB01000657.1 GCA_003229495.1 Flammeovirgaceae bacterium | reverse complement strand
GTCACCACAGTCAAAATTTCCAAAATGGTTGAATTTTGTAGTTGGCTATGGGGCCAACAACATGGTATACGCCAATGATCAGCAAAATTTGATCCAGGGTTATGATCCTTATCGACAATATTATCTTGGAGTAGATTTCGACCTAAGTTACTTTACCGGAAAAAGCAAGCTGGTCAATACTTTGATTTATATAGTTGACCTAATACACCTACCCGCGCCTACCCTCGAATTTAACCGCAAGGATGGAGTAAAATTTCATTTTTTGAAATTCTAATAGCCTTCTATTAGAATTTATGGGCTTTATTGTTTATTTCATTATTTTAGAAGGAATTTAAGAAAAAATGCAAGCTGTCTTATCGCCCCCGGATACTCGGGGGAGGAAAGTCCGGGCAACACAGAGCGACCGTACTTCCTAACAGGAAGGCTCTGAAGTATTACTTCAGAGACAGATAGTGCCACAGAAAATAAACCGCCATGAAGCAGAGAATTCCGCTTCATGGTAAGGGTGAAATGGTGAGGTAAGAGCTCACCGCCTTGTTGGTGACAACAAGGGCAGGGCAAACCTTACGGGTTGAAAGATCAAATAAGCTATCTGGCGCCAAGGCGCCGGGGGCTGCTCGCCCCTTTTTCAATGAAATAGATAGTGGGTAGATCGTTTGAGACCTATAGTGATGTAGGCCCTAGATAAATGATAGGAGCCCCGCCAACGGCGGGGATACAGAACCCGGCTTATAGGCTTGCATTTTAGTTTTTCTCTATTATGGCTAAAATATTAATAATTGATGATGAAAAGAGTATTCGAAGTACTTTGCGTGAAATACTAGAATACGAAAAGTATGAGGTTGCAGAAGCAGAAGACGGTGAGATTGGTCTGGAGATGCTAAGCAATAATGACTTTGATGTGGTGCTTTGCGATGTTAGGATGCCAAAAATGGACGGTATCGAAGTACTTGAAAAGTCCCATAGCCAAGGACTGGACACTGCGTTTATCATGGTGTCCGCCCATGGTACCATAGAAACCGCTGTTGAAGCCACCAAGAAAGGCGCTTTTGACTTCATACAAAAACCCCCTGATCTTAACAGACTACTACTTTCGGTGCGAAACGCCCTGGACCGGTCAACTTTAGTTACTGAGACCAAGGTATTGAGAAAACAGGTTAGTAAGACTTTCGACATTATCGGGGAGTCAGCCGCCATTGAAAAGGTGAAAGAAACCATTGACAAGGTAGCGCCAACTGATGCCCGGGTATTAATTCAAGGAGCAAACGGCACCGGTAAGGAACTGGTAGCAAAATGGATTCACCAGAAAAGCGGTCGGTCGTCAGGTCCTTTAGTCGAGGTAAACTGTGCGGCAATTCCTGCTGAACTAATAGAAAGTGAACTTTTTGGGCATGAGAAAGGCGCTTTTACTTCAGCTATAAAACAGAGACACGGAAAATTCGAGCAAGCCAATGGCGGATCACTGTTTCTTGATGAAATTGGCGACATGAGTTTGTCAGCCCAGTCCAAAGTACTGCGGGCGCTTCAGGAAAACAAGATCTCACGAGTGGGCGGAGATAAGGAAATCAGGGTAAATGTACGGGTGATCGCTGCCACCAACAAAGACCTTAAAAAAGAGATCAAAGAAAAAAAATTCCGGGAGGACCTGTATCATCGAATAAGCGTGATCCTGATACAAGTACCCCCGTTGTCTGATCGGAGGGATGACATACCATTGTTGATTGATAAATTCCTGGAGGATATCGCCGCCGAATACGGCTCCACCAAAAAATCCATCTCAGACAAGGCCATAAAGGAACTACAAAAGCACCCGTGGACGGGTAACATAAGAGAACTGCGAAATGTAGTAGAACGATTGGTAATTATGTGTGGGCAGGTAATTGATGAAAAAGATGTGGTTCGATATACCGATGTGAATTAGTTATTAGTTATAAGTTATTAGTTTTTAGTTATTAGTTATTAGTTGAGCTTTGACTGGGAACGCCGAACACTGATCATGATAAAAAACATAGTAACCGTTCTAAGTGCTACGAAACTTATAAAGGGAAATAAGACATTAACCAGCATAGTTTCTCTCTTTGTCTTGATACTGGCCTATGTTGTTATTACCTATGCTCCATCCCCGGAGCTCACTTATCATCCTAATGAACCTGAGCGGTCCTACCATCCGGATGAGGGAGTTTGGGTAGCAGCGGGTAAACACTATTTTCAAAAGTTTTTTCTGGAAAGAGATTGGAGTTATGAAACCTGGAGTGACCCACGTTTTGGAGGCTTTGGCACTCCTAATCCGGTGGGGGGCAAGTATTTGATAGGTTTATCACTATTCCTAAATGGGGTAGTAGATAAGAAGTCTGATATTCCAGGTTATAGCCTGGAAGGACCTTTTGATTGGGGCAAAGTACAAGATAAAAAACCACCATTGGAAATACTCAAAGCTGCCAGGATTCCCATGAAATGGATGGGAATTTTAGCCACTGTTCTTTTGTTTTTAATGGTACGAGAATTAACAAAGTCGTTGGTTTTAAGTCTATTCGCTGCCATATTTTTTGTTTTCCAACCACAAGTAATTGTACATAGTCAGCAGGTTTTGATGGATATCCCCGTCCTTTTCTATTCAATAGCGGCATTGTTGGTTTCCTTGGTGCTACTAAAGGGAA
>QIEB01000454.1 GCA_003229495.1 Flammeovirgaceae bacterium | reverse complement strand
GCCAGATTTAATCCCAAGGACGGGCAATTTTATGGCTGTGGCATGGCGGCTTGGGCCACTAGTCGCATGATCCAAGTGGGTGGATTGTATCGCATAAGATACACTGGTAAACCGCTTAATTTTCCGGTATCTATGGAGGCTTTGAAAACAGGAATAAAATTGATATTTAGCGAACCAATAGACAAAACCACCGCCACTGATATAGATAATTTTGAGATAAATACCTGGGATATAAAAAGGAGCAGCAAATATGGCTCGGACCGGTATAATGAGCAGCAACTAGTGATCAGTAAAGTTGAAATAAATGAAGATGCTGAAACCCTTTTAATTCATCTTCCGGATATTCGTCCTACCTGGATAATGGAGATAAAATATCAGTTAAAAAGTAAGGAGGGGGTGGCCTTTAAAGGAGCGATTCAAAATACTATTTACCAACTGGAATGAAATGTCTTAACCGCATTATTCATTTCTTAGGGTTTCTCTTAGGGGTTTATTGCTGAGCTGGTGGGTTCGATATTCGCTTCTATATTAAATTCGGATTTGATCAATAGCAAAAATAGAGCTGCTGAAATGCCTGCTGAACTGAACATCATACACATTACCATGATTTGATACCTGGCGGCTATGAAGGGAGATACTCCTGACAGGATCTGACCGGTCATCATACCTGGCAGTGAGACCAGACCCACAGCCAGCAGGGAATTGGTGATTGGGATCAGTGAAGCCTGCAAGGCAATAATACGCGCCTGATCATATGTCATATTACGATTGATTTCTGCTTCCAATCTTTCCCCGGCAAGGCTAATGCTGTTCATGGCGCTGGCAAAGATCATCCCTGCCAGAGGTATCATATAACTTGGCAGATACCAGGGCTGCAAGCCTAGAACTCCTTGAGTAATCAAAACTAATATTATACCCGCACCCAAGGTAATGGCCCAAAAACATTTTAGATACAATCTCTTCCGAGGGATATTCATAGTTCGTAAAGCAATCCAGCTAGATGAAAAGAGCATAACTGTGAGTACAGCAATAACCACCAACGAGTTGTCCGCCTCAAATATATAGGCCAGTACATATCCGATGAGTAAAAGCTGAATAAGCATCCGGAAAACCGCATAGAGTGAGTTCCCGTGGCCAATTTTCCATTTCCACAAAATGATAATCACCAGCATAACCGGTATGAAAGCCAGGGCTAAATTGGTATAAGGTATTATTTGAATTGAATTATTCATTGCAGATGTCTTTTACTCAGGAAATCTCCCCTTTAAAATATTTAATTTATACTATATTTATCGGAAACATCTCAGAATGTTGCACGCCTTTGCTTGCAGTCATCCACTGTAGGTAATTTTGTCAGTATTCAATATTCTTTTTCAAATAATTCTGACTTTAGATTAGCTATTCTTTTTGCTTCAATTTTTGCTTGTTTCATATGCCCGAAATTAGTGGCAAAGTATATCACGGGGTTATACAGATTGCCAAATGATCGTTTCATAACTGATGATATGCTATAAAATTCTTTCCTGGCATTTATTTTGCCGATCTGGAGTTCATAAGGTGTCATGTTCTTTGGTTTGAATACAACCGTGTTATGATCGTAATACCTCCAGTTTGTGGTTGTCAAACGGTTCTCATTATTAAGATCTTCATAAATTTTAGTTCCAGGATAAGGTGTTAATACATTGAATGAAACAGTACTTACTTTATTTTTTATTAAGAATCGAACAGTATCCTTAAATGTTTCTTTGGTATCGTTATCAAAACCAAAGACCATTGATGCATGGATAAGAATACCCATCTTTTTAATTTTTTTTATGGCACTTTCCAAATGTTCAATTTCATTAAATGCCTTGCGCATTGATTGTAGCTGTTCCTCAGACACACTTTCTATTCCGAAGAAGAGTATTTTGCATCCACTTTCGGCGGCAAGTTGCATAAGTTCATTATCTCTGGCCAACAATGATATAGAAGCCTGTCCTACCCAGATAATTTTTAGAGGTTTAATTGCCTTAAATAATGCTTTGGCATACTTTGGATGGCCGATGATATTATCATCCAGGAATATAAAGCTCTTTGCTCCGGATTCCTGAATGTCCCGTACAATATTTTCTATGGGTATATGCCTGATTTTTTTCCCAAAAAGATTTGTGACACAGCAAAAATCACAATTATAAGGGCATCCGCGGGATGTCATTATCGGGATAAGATTATGCAGTCTTTTTGTATTAATTTTGCTGAAATCTTTTGGAACGTATTTACCTAAATCGGGTATCGGGTTATAATATTTTCTCTTCAAATTATTATCTTGGAAATCTTTGAGTAGTGTTTCCCAGACTCCTTCTGCTTCTCCCACAACTACACTATCGGCATGTTGTAGGGCCTCATTTGGTAGTATGGTCGGATGCACTCCTCCAAGAATTACAGTTTTGCCTCTTTTTTTAAACTCTTGACAAAGTTCGTAAGCTCTCGGTGCATTTGCCGTCATGCAGCTTATTCCCACCAGATTGCACTCCTGCTCTAGGTCAATGTGGTTTGTCTCTTCCTCAATAATCTTAACTTCATGCTCGGGAGGAGTTAATCCTTCCAAAATATAAAGGGCAAGTTGAGGTATCATCAGTTCTTTATTAGTTCTTTTTTCAGCATCAACGGTCGGTGTAATAAG
>QIEB01000453.1 GCA_003229495.1 Flammeovirgaceae bacterium | reverse complement strand
TCCTTGGAAGCTGACAGCTTGGCTTCATCGAGTATGTCTTTGATATATGATGAGGCTTCCGTTTGAGCTTCTTCTTTTAGTGTTTCCACTAATTCACTGCGTGCCTCATCAGCAGTTATTTGGGCAACTTTTTCCAACTGGCTTATGTGCTGTGAGCGTAGTTGATCGAGGTCGAGTTTCTTCTTCTCCACCAATAGAACCTGTGTCTGGAGGTTTTCCCTGAGGTCTACTAATTCAGCCTCTTTTCCTTTGATTTGTTCCTGGGATTTTGCTCCCACTGTTTTAATTTCCTCTCATTGCTGATCAGCTGATTTTTCTTTCGATTTGTTTCCGTTTCGAATTCGCTTTTCAGCTTTAGATACTGTTCTTTGGCCTGAAGTATCTTTTCTCTTTTTAGGTTATCAGCCTTAATCTCGGCCTCTTTCAGGATCATCCGGGCTTTATCAACCGATTCCGCCTTCTGACGTTTTATGTTCTTCCGAAAGAACAACTTTGCAATGACAATACCTGTAATTAATCCTGCAACGGCAACCAGCAGCAATACAATTGAGGACTCCATATTCTTTTTAGAATTAGCTTAAACTACATTCCATTGCAGAGGTTAGGAGCGACGAACTGTCAACTAATAGAAGTGTATGATCGGATGTCTATTTTATTCCGAAAGGATATGGTTGAGATAATTAACTTTATTAACTACACTTTCATCAATATTGTTATCGGGGACACTAGACAACATTTGCTCCATCAGACAATCAAACGCAACCATGGCCAGTAAATCTTGCTTGTCATCTATGCCAAACTGGTCGCGATATGTTTTGATTTTATCATTGATCAACTTTCCTGCCTGCCTGACTTGGGCTTCATCTTCCAGACTCACCTTCATGGGGTATTCCCGGTCGGCTATTTTGATTCTGACGGAAAGTTCATCCATGTAGCTATAATCTTATGCACTCAATTGAGCAATGCACTTATCTATTTCCCTTATATATTCGTTGATGTATTGTTTGAGTTCAGCAGCATCTTCACTTCCTGCAGTAATGTTATCTACAATAGTACTAATTTTATTTTGATTTTGAAAGTCGTCGATTTGCTGCTCTTTTCTCTTTAAAGTGGTTTTCAAATTACCGTTTTCCACCTTTAAAATCCGTAGTTCTTCCCGTACGGTCTGATGTTCATTCTTGAACAATTTGATCTTCCTTTCCAATAAAGTAAGCTCGGTGATGAGTTGATCTTTTTCCATATTATGTTCTGATAAAGGCGCCCAGATTTTGCTGAAAAGTTTGCATCAACCGGGACATACAATTGTCTATGATTTTATCGGTTAAGGTTTTATTCTTGTCTTGTAATATAAAGCTCAACGCGTATGCTTTTTTATCTTTACCGATCTTTTCTCCATCATATACATCAAATACATTTATTCGTCGTAAAATTTGACGCTCGGTGGTAAGTGCAAGTTTCTCTATTTCACTAAAAGTAACATGCTTGTCCAGTACTAAGGATAAATCCCTTCGCACTTCCGGATATTTGGACACTTCACTAAATACGATGTTGTCTTTGGGTTGTTTTACCAATAATTCCCAGTCGATTTCAGCGTAAAATACTGATGGCTTAATATCCGCTTGAGTGCATACTTTTGATGTCAATTTTCCAAAACGAGCTAGAGACTTGTCTGAAATTGTGATACTCAATCCATATTCGAAAATGTTATTTTGTATCACCCTACTATTATAAGAACTTAAATTGAATTTTTCCAAAATTTTGTGAATTACTAATGAAAGATCATGAAATTCTAATTCCCTTGTTTGATCCATCCAACTGTCTTCCTGGTTGTTTCCTGTCATAAATAACGCCAGGTATTTGTTTTCTTGATACTTACCTAGTCCATTCAGTTCCCCTGAAACCACTTTGTAGGTTTTGCCAAATTCAAATAGCCTTAAATTATTTTGGCGGTGATTAATATTATGAGCCAGGCTTTCAAGTCCGGTGAACAGCAATGTTTGTCTCAGTACTCCCAAGTCTTCACTTAACTTATTGATGATTTCCACATTCAGATTTTCATCGAACTCAGAATTATTTGTGGTATAATCAGGTTTGGTAAGTGAATTGGTATAAATCTCATAAAACCCTTGCGCTGCCAACATCTTTGATAGTCCAAACCTGGTCCGGTCCTGATCCACCGGGGGAAAATCCGCCAGGTAATCAGATCCATAGTGCTCGGAAAGTTCAATATTGTTATATCCGTAGATCCTTAGGATTTCTTCAATAACGTCAGCTTCCCGGGTAACATCGGTTCGATAAGTTGGAACCATCGCTATAAATCCAGACTGGTCCTCCTCTACTATCTCAAAGTCCAGGTCACCCAAGATCCGCATTACATCACTTTTGGGGATGGACTGCCCAATCAACCGGTCAATATTGAAAAAACTTAGCTGTACCTTTCGTGGTTGGATAACTTCAGGGTAAATGTCTACGATGTCTCCCTGAATAGTCCCGCCTGCAAGTTCCTTTAACAGGGCTGCCGCCCTTTTTAAGGCTTTTACCGTCAGATTAGGATCCGTGCCTCTTTCAAAACGGAAAGAGGCATCAGTTTTCAAACCGTGATACTGCGCTGTCTTTCGAACATAATCGGAACTAAAGCAAGCACTTTCTAAAAATATCCGTGTTGTCTGATTGGTTACGCCTGATTTGATACCTCCGAAAACACCGGCAATACATAAACCATTTTCTTCCCCATCACAGATCATGAGATCGAAACTGTTTAATTTTCGCTTCTTTTCATCCAGGGTAACAAAAGTCGTGCCTTCAGGCAATGTCTTTACCAGGATTTCATTGCCAGAAATGGCATCAGCATCGAAAGCATGCATTGGCTGACCCATTTCATGCATAACATAATTGGTTATATCCACGATGTTGTTTATGGGGGTTA
>QIEB01000447.1 GCA_003229495.1 Flammeovirgaceae bacterium | reverse complement strand
CATACAGACTGAAATACTTCCAAAGGTATTAGCATACAGGAATATATGTTTTATACTATGAACTATTTCTCCCAAAGGAGCGGTCATTGACAACATTAAAATATTACATACGTCTCCCAATAAGAATTAGACGATACACAAACATAGACACAATACAAGACAGCACAATACATACATACCCTGTTTTTTGGGGCAACGCAGCCTATAAAATTAAGTACACTCATATAAATCATATATACACTGTTACTTAGGCAAATAAAATTCGCACCATACCCCACCATCGATTAATCTCCGTGGTGCTGTCATCGACCGTCGATGATCAGTCACATCGTCGGAGTCGACCGCCATATACATTACCCCTACGTTAATAACTTAATTTTCCCTACATTTATATTCCAGTATATAGTACCAATTTGAAACCCTGCAACTGATACTCAGAACCCAGTGGTTACAAATTTTGATACTAAAGTTATTCTAATTTTTTCCTACATTTATATTCCAGTATATAGTACCAATTTGAAACCCTGCAACTGATACTCAGAACCCAGTGGTTACAAATTTACATACTAAAGTTATTCTAAGGGGGTGCCACTACCGGAAGTTTTTACACCGTCAATTACTAGTATTATGGGAGGGAGGGTGGGAAATTTGTACTTGCCCTGCCGATGTCTGCGATGAAAGTGACGTTCGGAACTAGGTCAGAGTATTTATAGTCTCTGACACGTGACCGAACCCGGCCTCGGTAACTTCGTTTATTATGCACACATTTCTAACAGCGAACTTACTGCGTGAAATGGCTCACCATTTCCCGACATTAAGTTAGCTGCCTTCAAAGTTTTGCACACCCGGAATCCAATAGAATGCTAAGAATCAAATGAATATTTGGGATGTTTATTGGGAGACGTTTGTATTGTAAATTATAATTAGATCCGCTTTAAGGGACTAATCCCTCCAAACTTACCAAAACAAACGTGTTGCTTCGTTTTATCGTTGTTTATCGTTCGATTATGCTCGTGGCAGTGCTTTTGCAAACTTATTCATGTGATCTATCTTATCTTCCAGTGGCACCTCCAAATAACACTGGTAAGCATCAGATTTCCAGTCACCCAGAAGTCTGATGACATCACTACTCAATCCACATTTCAGCGCCCAGCTGGCCCCGCCTCTTCTTAGGCTATGAGTTCCGAATTGTTCACCCTCAAACCCACACCTTTTCACAAGGCCTAACAATCTTTTCCGGAACCAATCATACAACACAGGGGTTAACTTGCCATTCTTGCAACGCCGCATAAATGCTGGTCCAGAGGGATCAGCTTCCCCAGTGACCCCGAATGCTCGTTCCAAAGCTGTAACCGGACAAAGCACATGATCTATTAGCCTAGGTAATGGTACTTGTACCACTCTCTCTCCAAACTGATTGTTTTTTGCCCAGCCCAAAGACATAATAACACCCTCCTTACTAACACGAAAATCCCTCCTAGTTAGGTGTTTCTCGGGATTGAACTCCCCAACCGATGGAGGTAGAATATTAGATACTCTTAACAGGCCATAGAAGCCAACCAAACATATGGCCCATAAAACAATCTCTTCAGGATTTCGAATATCCAAAAAGGCAAAAATCTTCAGCAAAATATCCGGTTCCATAGGTGTCCGTCTCTCCACCTTATCCCCCAGTTTCTTCCGAACTGCTAATAACACTAACTTGACCTCATAGTTTTCATTAACGTGTGGGTCTTCCAACCCTTGTTCCTCATGCATGATTCTGATTATGCCAAGGTACTTTTTTATTGACGCATAAGCCAATCTACTGGATAAATAAGCTATATACTCACAGATCATGTGCATTGCAACCGGTATTGGCTCATATCCCGCTAATGTACAGAATTTCAAGAAGGATTTTTTGTGTGTCGCATATGCTTTTTGAGTTGACACTGCTAATGCCGATTCCCTCAGGGTCACTACGGAGTTCCTCCATTTTTGCCTAAACTCAGCCACACTATCACCTGTGGAATTAAAAGTAGAAAAGTCTTGTAACTCATATGTTGTAACAAAAACACCGGCCACATTAGTTTAAACCACTCATATTTCCAATGCAACCAGATTGCTGCCGTGTTCAGCTTATCTATTTCAAACAGCCGCGACAAACTATCGGCTAATATATTTTCGCAACCCGGCAGAAACCAACATTTGATATCAAAATTATGACAAACTGCAACCCAAAATAACTGCCTGACTATATTCATCACAGGCGCGCTTTTTGAAGTGCCTTTGCTTATAGCCGAAGCTGCCGTGAAATTATCTATTCTGACAATGACTTTACTATTGCACCAGACAGATGCCCACCTCCAAGATGCGATTAAGACCATCATCGCTTCTTTTACATTGATATGGGCCTGCTTCAGATTTGGGTAGTCAGTTTTCCAATTTATAAAAACCCAATCTCCATTGTAAAAACATGCTCCACTACGTTCACAAGCATCTACATATATATAATGAGTTGTAACATTATATTCTAACGTCCTTTTACCATTGAAAATACGCAGAAAACATTTCCACCATTTCAAATCTTCCCTCATTTCACTGGAAATTTTCAACCGGTGCCTCGACCCTTTTAGTCATATCCAAAATCCTACGAAGATAAATTCTACCTCCACGTACAACAGAGGATGCCCAGTTTAATTTACCAGCTAATGATTGCAACTTTTTTAGCGATATACGCGACGATGCAAGAATGCTATCTATCAACGATCTGAACTCATTTAGTTTCACTTCCGGGAGAAGGAAAAGGTCCCTAATGGTGTCTATTTCTATCCCCAAAAAGGTCAATGTATGGCTCGGGCATTCTACTTTTTCCCAAGCGATTGCAAAACCTAATTTTCTCAGAAGCCACAACAGGCAGTTTAAGGCCTGTTTACAACGTTCTTTTGACTTCTCAACAATACAAAAATCATCTAAATAAACCACTATGGATGTAAAGCCATAACCGATCATCATACGTTTGACGGCCTGCGTAAGACGATGGAATATTCCTGGACTGAATCTCGCCCCAAATGGTAAACGTTTATCTATCATGTAAACTTCTTTAGAATCATGGTCAAATTTCCATTTTAAGCCAGTGGCTTTATAATCATCTGGGTGTACCAAGACTGAACGATACGCACTTTTTAGATCAACCTTAGCTAAATACGCTTCATGTGTTAACATTTCACCAAGATCAGATAAGGATTGAAATTTCTGAGACATATCTAATTCTGCATGATCATTTAATGAATGACCATGTGGTCTGCTTGCATCATGGATCAGTCTGATTCCCCCATTAGATTTAGGTATTGCCCCAAGTGCACTTATAATGATCGGTTTTTCCTTTACGATTTCATATCTGCCTTCTACCAACTCAATTTCTATTTGCTTTTGTACTAATGCTTTATATTTAGGGTCTTGAGTAGAGCTATAATTCTCCATCTCAACTGGGGTGAAATCAAAATCCGACACCAAATGAAACCCCTTTCTAATGCCCTCTAATAGGAATTCCCTATCTTGATCGTTTCCTAATTCTAGATCCCACTGTTCCGGAACTAGAGTATTTGCTAGAGACGGGGCTACGCTTTTGGGTGATTTTTCTCACCATGATCAGCTGCCCCACATTGTGCACAGAAATGTCTGAAGAAGCACTTTTCAAAGGTACAGTTGCCAGCATTAAATGCCCTACATATCTTTAACTTCCCTTCTGTCGCCAGGTCTCTGTTCCCCGACTTATCAGCCCATGCTTTCTTGCGATACTGGCCATTACCCCCACCCTTCTGGCCTGTTTTAGGTGATTCCTTCTTCCCTTGGTCACTTTTCCCTTGATCCTTTGAAAATGACCCAAATTTTTTCGGTGTTTTTGGAATGAGCATGATGTCCCTTAGATGACTGACATCTGATCCCCAATCAAAGAGCATATTAGCCTGGGACTTTCTATATTCCCTATCCCAGACCAACACAGAATGCCAATCGTATTTCTGTGCCAATTGGGCAACCATAACTGTGTAAGACAGGTAAGCTCTAGGGTTCACACCCTTCCCGATTAATCTGGCCATGATCTGTGAATTACCTTCCAACCATTGTGACATTGTAATTTTCTCCAATGGTAATCGTTTTGTGGTGGATGGTTTTACCTCAAAAGACCCATCTGCTTTATGACTGATGACTGTATCACTATTTGATTGAGACTCGTATGGCGACCGTACTGACACAAAATCACAAATATCAAGATATGGTTTTTGGTCCCCATGTACACCCATGCCCAGAAAAAACTCTGTATGTAACTGACCTTCCCCTGTGTTGTAAGAGCCAGCTGGGCTAACCGACCTAGGCTGCGCTGCCCCGGGGTGAGCCCCGCCATGTTCCACCAGCGCATCCTGCAATAGTCTTTTCTGGACTATTTTTAGCCCAATTACATCAAAATCTTTATCCTGTAACACTTGAAGAGCATGTAATGATTCACAACCAGCCATCACTAATTTGTTTATCGTTTCAAAGGACAAATTTCTCTCATGTAACCATTTTACCATCCTATCTACATCCAAATCTTTGGCCTTCATACCATCGCCCAGATATCCTGGTTGCGAAAACCCTGCAGTACTCCCTCCCGGATTGCTACTCGCCGCTGCCCCCCTGGACCCCGAATTATCTTGTCCCCCGGCCAATTGTTGCCGAAACTCTTCATTTTCTCTTTCTGTTATTCCCAAAGACACTCTTAAAGCCTGTATTTCCTTAATGAGCTCTTGCACGCTACTAGAATGGGGATTAGAGTATTCATCTAACATATGAGTACCAGGTGAATTTGACTGGTTTGGGGATAACGGTGGGGCAGCGGTAGAAGATGTTTGAAAAAAGTCCGGGAACGAGTCCTCCAGCTCTTTTAATTGTATTTTCGCTTTATCTATACGTTTCTTCTGGTCGGCCATGGCGAGGCTCACCTAGTGTGAGGGACCCTCTCACAGTCTACAACAATTTGTGACGGAAATGTTTTACTACTTTTATAAGGACAGCTGCACCCAATTGAGATAGATGCAGTCTATCCACAAAATACTCTGACTTAGGCGAACCCTTGTAACACATAGGCTTGTACAATGGAAAATGCCCAACTGATAAGTCTTGGGTTATACGCAAGATGACCTTATTAAATTGTTTTGCTTTTTCACCCCTGATATGATGATCCCTAGGCCTAGGTGGTATGCCCAAAAGGACAATTTTCACATTACCTAACCTAGCCTTAATAACTGATAGTAAATTTC
>QIEB01000415.1 GCA_003229495.1 Flammeovirgaceae bacterium | reverse complement strand
TCATGGTCAATGGACGTGGTGGTCTTAGTAGTAGCACACGCCACTAAAAGAAGCCCAACAAATAAATTATATACTACTCCTTTCATAGTGTTAACCCTCTTTATTAATATCGGTAGTTTCCGGCTGTTGTTGAGCCGATTTCGGCAAATAATATAACACCACTCTGTTCTCCTTGGTAAAATACTTTTTAGCCACACGTTGAATATCCTCCCGCGTAACTTTCATATACCGTTCTATTTCGGTGTTGATCAGATTTGCATTTCCAAAATACATGTGGTAATTGGCAAGGCTTTCGGCAATACCGGCTACCCGGCTGTTGCCGCTAATAAAATCGTTTTCTATCTGATTACGCAGTTTTTGAAATTCCTTTTCTGGAATTAGCTCCTCTTTTACTTTTTCATATTCGGCATCCATAGCTTCCTCCAGGTCTTCCGGACTTACTCCTACATTAGCAATCCCAAATGCAATAGTTACCGCCGGGTCCTCCAAATCCAGTGGGAAAGCCCCTACAAACAAAGCTTTTTGCTGATCATCTTTAACTGATTTACTAAGTCTTGAACTTTCGCCCTGTGACAATAATTGGGCCAGCATACTGACTGCATAGTAATCTTCGGTCCCTTGTGCAGGTACATGATAGGATTGAATAACCGCTGGTAATTGGATATTATCGTAAACTATGTCCCGAACCTCGGCAGTTTGCTGAGGCTCTACTTCCGATGGCCTGGGAATTTCATGGCCCCCATTGGGGATTTCTCCGAAATACTTCTCTACCAACACTTTGGTTTCTTCAAGGTTCAGATCACCGGCGATGGACAGTACCGCATTTTCAGGCACGTAGAATGTTTTATAAAACTCCATGAATTCCTCATCCCTGGCTGCATTTAGGTGATCCAAAGAGCCAAATACGGGCCACTGATATGGATGTACCGTATAAGATCTTTTCATGGTTTCTTCCAAAACCGACCCGTATGGAGTATTATCCACTTTGAGACGCCGCTCCTCTTTCACCACTTCACGTTGCGTTTCGATCCCAACAGAATCCACCTTGGCATGCAGCAGGCGCTCTGATTCCAAATACAATCCTAATGCTAACTGGTTGGAAGGCAGTATCTCATAATAGTAAGTCCTGTCATACCAGGTGTTGGCATTCAGAGTTCCTCCCGCACTGGTTACCAGTTTATCGAACTGACGACGTTCAATATTTTCCGATCCTTCGAATAACAGATGTTCAAAGAAATGTGCAAACCCGGTGCGTTCCGGGTCCTCATTTTTGGATCCTACCTTGTACATTATACTTACCGCCACGATTGGGGTTGAGTGGTCCTCATGCAGGATCACATGCAAACCGTTATCCAAATCAAATTCAACAAACTTAATGTCGGGGTTTTGGCCACTAACTATTTCAGTGGCAAACAGTCCAGCCAAAAGTATACCGGATAAAAATTTCATAATTTGGTATGATTTATTTTCTCAATAAAGGTAAACGACTTTTCTTAAATGCCTATTTATGTTTTACACCAACGGTCAATAGCCATATTAGGGATTTTCAAATAAAGTATTTAGTATTTCCTTGGCCTGATGCCACTTTAGCCTGGGCCCGAACTGAGCCACTACTTTGGAAGACGCCAGACTGGCCAGTTTCCCCGCCTGGGCATAGCTGTGGCCATGAGTGATTCCATACAAAAACACCCCTGCGAACATATCCCCGGCACCGTTGGTATCCACCGCCTCCACCTGGTATGGCTCAATGTCAATAAAAGTATCTCCATCAAATATCATGGCCCCATTTCTTCCCTGAGTTATTACAAAGGTCTTTGCCTCCTGTTTCAAAGATTCACGGGCCTCTATAATGGTATTTGTTTGGGTATATGTGAGTGCTTCGTCCTCGTTACAAAACAGCAGGTCAACGCTTGCGCCAATGACTTCCGCCAGACCTTCTCTGAAATATTTTACCATATTGGGATCGGAGAAGGTCAAAGCTGTTCTTACCTGACTTTTATCTGCCAGCTGCTTGGCAGTAACCATAGTCTTTTGGCTGGTGGGATTGGCCACCAGATAACCTTCAATATAAAGCCAATGTGAATTTTCCAAGGCATTTTCTACCAGTTCATCTTGGGAAAGCTCTGTGGTGATCCCCAGAAATGTATTCATAGTGCGGTCTGCATCTTTGGTGACCATTACCAAACATCGCCCGGTAAGACCGGAATGGCGAGGCCTCAGGGTCAGATTGGTGTCCACCCCGGCACTTATCAAATCTTTTACATAAAAGTCGCCCCAATCATCATTCGCAACTTTGCAGGTATAAAAACAATCCGCACCGAATTGACTGGCAGCGATCATGGTGTTGGCAGCAGACCCACCGCTTTGTTTTTTTTTCATGTGCTTGTCCAGGGCTTTGATTAGTTCTATCTGCCGCTGTTCGTCCACCAGTGTCATCAATCCCTTTTCAATCTGGTGTTGCTTTAAGAAATCATTGTCCACCTCAAATTCTATATCTACCAAAGCGTTACCTATCCCATAAACATCATATTTCATAGCTTGCTTTTAATAATATTCCCTTTCAAGAATAGATCATATGAAAGGGTGCCGTTTAAATTCCTTATTCTGGTCAAATAGTTTCCGGTAGGTAATGTGGGTCTTACCAATAGAGCCACCTACCTGCTCTGCCAC
>QIEB01000505.1 GCA_003229495.1 Flammeovirgaceae bacterium | reverse complement strand
GCTTCCAAACGCCGGCCCTGAACACTTTAACCTGTGGTGTGTATTTTTTCAAATCTTTGGCAGTTTGCATCACTTGCTCCGGCGTTTCAGCACTACAGGGACCACTAATTATCAAAGGTGACTGATCTGAAAGTCCCCACTGGTCTATTGGAACGAGGTTCATGTTTATGTTTGTCATGCTTTAATTGCGTTTTGTAGTTGTTTAATTCTATTTATTGCCTCTTTTATTCTTTTTTCAGTAACACATAGTGATACCCTAATGTAACGGTTTCCCTGGTCACCAAACACCTGGCCCGGGACCACGAAAACTTTGGCTTCCTGTAAAATTTGATCTGCGTACAACAAAGTATCAATCTCATCGGGTACCTTACCCCAAACGAATAGACCGGCAGTATCGATTTCATATTCGCATTTTATTAAATCCATCAGTTGATGAACCAGGGCTTTTCTGTTCCCATATACCCGGTTTTGGGAATTGTGCCAAGAACTATTGGGTTGTAGCGCTATAACCGCTGCCTCCTGGATACCTTTAAACATTCCGCTGTCAATATTGCTTTTTACCTGAACCACTGCATCGATATAGCTGGAATTTCCGGTCAGCATTCCAACCCGCCAGCCGGCCATGTGTTGTCCTTTGCTTAAAGAATTTAACTCCAGGCCCACTTCGAATGATCCAGGGACTGAGTGTAAGCTGAGTGGTGGCAGAGGATTCAGGATCTGACTGTATGGATTGTCATGGCAGAGTAAAATAGTCCGTTCTTTACACCATTTGATCAGTTGTCTGAAGGTTTGCACCTTCGCCAGCGCTCCAGTAGGCATATGAGGGTAGTTTATCCACATAAGTTTTACCCCTGAAGTGTCAAGGTTTTCAAGAAATCTCCAATTTGGCTGCCACTGATTTTTAGCGTCAAGGGTATATGAAATGGGGACCGCCCCTACCAATTGAGTGGCTCCTGCATAACCTGGATACCCCGGGTTAGGTATTAGTACTTTGTCACCTGGATTTAGGAATGCCATAGAAATAAGAAAGATTCCTTCTTTGGATCCAATTAAGGGAAGGATCTGCCTGTCTGTGTCCAGCACTACTCCGTAGGTACGTTGATACCATTGGGACATTGCCAGTCTAAGCTCCGCGATACCTCGATAAGGTTGATAGCCGTGATTACCTTCTTTCTTAGCTGATTGGAATAGGGTGTCAATCACCTCAGGCGCAGGAGGCATGTCGGGGCTGCCGATACCAAGATTGATAACGTCATCTCCGGAAGCATTCATCCTTCTGATTTCCTGTAGCTTCTTAGAGAAGTAGTACTCTTCTACCTGCTGAAGTCTGTTGGCTGTTGGTATAATCATTGTCCTTTAATCCTTTTTTGTAGGTACCCAGTATGCGACATGAAAAAGTACATATCTGTAATTCCATCATTGAACCCTGCAGGTTGGTTTCCTCACCCCATTCCAGATCAAGGTGAAACTGATATTGATAGGGTTTTCCCAGTATCGGAACAGACTGGATCTTTGTGATATTTATCAGGTTTCTGTGGAACACTTGCAACACTTCCATCAAAGAACCTACTTTGTGTGCAGCCTCAAGGCACACAGAGGCCTTGTTGGGGTCATTTACGGTTTCCTTTCCATCCCGGCTTAGTACCAGGAACCGAGTTTGGTTCTGTTTTAGGTTTTCAATATTGTGTGTCAATATTTCCAGTCCGTAAAGCTCCGCAGCAGGGGCTCCGGCAATGGCAGCAACTCCCATCAGATTCTCTTTCATAATATCACGGGCGCTGCCGGCAGTGTCATACTTTTCTATGGCTATTATTTGAGGATGGCCTTCCAAATACAAGTTACACTGATTCAGTGCAATGGGGTGAGAATGAATGAACTCTATTTCTTTTAATTGCTGACCTGGAATGGCCATCAAATGTTGCTCAATATGTAAATACTGTTCACCAATGATGTGCAATGGGTAGTTTTGGAGTAATCCATAGTTGGGCAGGAGACTCCCGGTGAAGGTGTTTTCAATGGCCATCATGGTGAAGTCTACCTCCCCTTGATTCAGGGCCTCACATGCCTGCTCGAAACTTCGGCACTCCCGAATTTCAATGGCTTGCCCATTAAAATAGAGGTCCGCCGCTTGATGGTGGAACGAGGCCGCCGCCCCTTGTATGGCAATGTTCAATTTTTCATTCATAGCATAAAAAAAGTCCCGAACAATTCCGGGACTTTATGAGGTTTAGTATTATTATTCAATACACTACTCCATAATCCCGTTCCTGGGGCTAAAAAAGTAAAATGTATTGATGAATAACTTCATACTGTTGCTTGTATAAGATACAATGTTAATCAATAAATCTTCTTTGTTCCAAATTTTTGTCGAAATAATTGATCATTCAATCAGGCGGCCTCTTGTTCAGAAATAAGTACTTGAGCATTTTCTTTAATGATTGTTCCGACTTTACGTCCCTGAATTTTGCTTTCCAGCCATGATATAATGTCAAAATATATAAAAGCTCTTTTCTCGTAGGGACTGTCCACTAATGTCAGCAGTTGATCTCTTAGATTCTGGAATTGTTCTATCAGCACTGTTTGTGTCATGTTTCCCTCCAACTGTTTAATAAAGCTCAATATATAATTTTGGAACTGCTGCAAATCATCCTTCTTTGACAGGTAGCGGTAAGT
>QIEB01000630.1 GCA_003229495.1 Flammeovirgaceae bacterium | reverse complement strand
AGCTCAGTTAACAATCTGAGTGATGCACGCTACGCAGCAGGAATGGGTGTGGAATTAATGGGATTCGATCTGGAAGAGACTTCTTACAAATATGTTGCACCAGAGGATTTTGCGGCCATAACCAACTGGGTTTCCGGAGTAAAGTTTGTCGGTGAAATCCAAATAGCAGACCAGGAGAAAATCTCCAAAGTGTTGAAAGAATATCCATTAGATTATCTACAAGTTAATAATCCAACATCTGCGTCAGGTATCCAGCAATGGCCGCTTCCGCTCATTGTGAAAATTGATAGGCCGGACAGAGCATATATTACTGAAGTTTTAGAACAGTTTGCTACTAAATCTACCTGGTTCTTGTTGGAGTTGGAAGGTCCGCTGAATGCGGAGTTGATGGAATGGTGTGAACAGCAATCTAAAGAATACCAAATAATCATGGGTTCTTTGGTAACCGCTAAAAACGTTTTGGATTTACTTGATTCAGGTTATTGCGGCGTTGCGCTAGCTGGTGGTATCAACTTTAATGAATTGGCCGATATCCTGGAAGCGTTGGAAGTAGTGAACTAGTGAATTAGTGAATTAGTGAGTTAGTGAATTAGTGAGTTAGTGAATTAGTGAGTTAGTGAGTTGGTGAATTTCTACCTAAAAACAAATGTCAAATACTTAATGGCGAACCCTTGATTGGAAAATTTTTTTTCATAATGGGTTTTTATTGCTAATACCGGGTTAATCAGTGTTGATTGGTAAAGGTCCTCCGTACATTGCAACCGCTCTATTCCTGGCAAACCAGTTACTAACTCCAGTGTATATTGGTATAGTTGCTCATTGTCTGTTTTGAGATGTACCCTGCCACCCGGTTTGAGCAACCGCCGGTATATTTCCATGAATCTGGAGTTGGTAAGACGCCTCCGAATATCACTTTTCTTGGGTCTGGGGTCGGGAAATGTAATCCAGATCTCATCTACTTCATCTAGTCCAAAAAAATCATCCAGCAACTGTACCTGGGTGCGCAGGAATCCAACATTATTCAACTTTTCATGGTCCGCAGCCGCACTTCCCATCCATATTCTGTCACCCTTTATGTCAACTCCGATAAAATTATTTTCAGGGATCAACCGGGCCATACCTAAGGTATACTCCCCTCTTCCACATCCCAACTCAAGTACCACGGGATGGTCATTTTTAAAATACAGTGCTCCCCAATTACCTTTTACTTTTTGGAATAATTCTTTACCAGATTGGATTACGTTAGTCCTGGTGGCATTTTCACTAAATTTTTTAAGTTTCCTCCTGCCCATTAGCTCAATTCCTTTAGCTCAGCAACTACAAAGGTACTACCACCGACGAATATCAGGTCTTGTTTATGTGCGGCCCCACGTGCTGCCGTTAAAGCCTTATTAGGATCAATGATAACTTCGCCCCGGAGACCAAATGCATCAGCAATTTTATATAAGTCTTCAGCAGCCAAGGATCGCGGAACTTTGGCCGAACAAAAATAATACAATGCGTCCTGGGGCAGTATCTCCAGCATACTATTTATGTCCTTGTCGTTGACAAACCCTAAGACCATATGAAGCCGGCCCCGTTTAATTGCTTGAAGCTCTCGCAATATATATTCCATGGCAGCCCGGTTATGCCCGGTATCACAGATAATTTCTGGGTTTTCTCCCAAAATCTGCCACCTTCCTTTGATTCCGGTGATGTCCACCACCTTATTGAATCCTATGGATACCTGATCATCAGCTATTGCGTACCCCAACTGGGTTATTTGCAGAACAGCATCAAGCACTCCGGGAATATTGCGGGCTTGGTAAGGCCCTCCTAGTTGCAGCTCCATTTCGCTCCATTTCAAAGTACCCTCTTGGTAAATATCTAATAACAAATGCCCCTGATGGGGTGTATAATCTATAGTGAACTTATCTTGTGCAAAGCTGATGATAGACTTTCCAGCCAGTGCCCGTTCGATGAATACCGGATCCGTTTCCGGATGTCGCTCTCCAATGATCACAGGAATTCCTGGCTTTATTATCCCGGCTTTTTCTTTGGCAATCGATGCCAGTGAATTACCCAAAAATTCACTGTGATCGAAACCAATGTTAGTAATAACTGAAACCAGTGGATTGATAATATTTGTACTGTCCAGCCTTCCTCCCAGCCCCACTTCAACAATGGCAATATCAACTTGTTGTTGGGCAAAATAGTCGAAAGCCATGGCTACCGTTAACTCGAAGAACGAAGGCTTCATTTTATTAATAAACTGCTGGTATTTAGTAACAAAAGCTACCACTTCCTCTTCTTTAATGGGCAGGCCGTTAATTCTGATCCGTTCTCTGAAATCTTTTATATGAGGAGATGTATACAGGCCAGTGTTGTATCCAGCGGATTGTAAAACTGCTGCTAACAAATGAGCGCTACTACCTTTGCCATTGGTTCCTGCTACATGAACAGAAGGGAATTTATGCTCGGGATGATCCAGATGTGTACACAGTAATTCTATATTACCCAAGCCTGTCTTCATGGCTGCCGCTCCTGACCTATGAAACATGGGTAGCTGACTATAGAAAAACTCGATACACTGCTGGTAGGTCATAGCCAATTACGAGGGACGAGGGATGAGGGACGAGGGACGAAGGATGAAGGTTGCAAAATGGGTTTTGTGGTTTGCTATTTGTCATTTGCCACTAA
>QIEB01000028.1 GCA_003229495.1 Flammeovirgaceae bacterium | reverse complement strand
ATTATTAGGCCCATAGAAGTTATCATAAAACTCGATGACATCTTCAACTGCTGCATTTTTCAAATCCCCCATTTCACCGATAACCTGCCAACTGTAAGGGTGTCCTTCGGGAAAAATTGATTTGTGTATTACGTAGTTTGTATGACCATATGGATTATTATCTACCCGTTGTCTTTTTTCATTGATCACGACCTCCTGTTGATTAGCAAAGGCACTTTCGGTAATAGTGTTTTTAAAGAAACCCATCCTGTCAGACTCTAACCACATTACGGTTTCCAGTGCGCTTTTAGGGACAACTTCATAATAGGCAGTTCCATCCCAAAATGTAAACCCGTTTAATGTCCCACCAGCATCTTGAACAATCTTGAAAAATTGATCCTGGCCAACATTTTCAGATTGCTGAAAAAGCATATGCTCAAAAAGATGCGCAAACCCTGTCCTTCCTGTTTTCTCCCTATTGGAACCCACATGGTAGACAACAGCCAGTGAAACTATCGGGTCGGAATGATCCTGATGTAAAATAACTTGCAAGCCATTTTCAAGGGTATACTTTTCAAAATCAATAGAGAACGATGATTTCGACTCTCCCTTTTCAACAGTGCATCCATCCATAAGAACGAGCAACAACGGAGTTGCCAGAAGTAAAGAAAATTTAAAAGTTTTCATAGTTAGATATTTATTAATTTACAATACTATAATATACCAAAAATACCATAATGAACAGACGAAAAGCGTTAGAACAAACCTCATGGATACTGAAGTCGGCAATATTCACACCCACTATATTAAGTGTGTTACAGGGCTGCAAAGAAAAGGAATTTAATACCGGGAATATGTTGGTGCTTAATAAGGACCAGGATGCCCTGGTCAAAATTATTGCAGATACCATTATCCCTAAAACCCGAACTCCGGGAGCATCGGAGGTAAAGGTCAATCAGTTTTTTGACCTTTTGTTGAACGACGTATTTGAAAAAGAGGTAAAACAACAATTTTTAGAGGGATTGGCACAATTTGATGAAGATTGTCGATCCAAAAATGGAAAGAACTTTATAGAACTAAGTGACACCGAACGTTTCAGTTACCTGGACAACTTAGATAGAGAGGTAATGGGAAAAGAATACACGGAAAAAGTGCCCTTTTACTACACTTTTAAACATCTCACTACTTTAATATACTTTTCCACTGAAGAAGGCCTCAAGCAAAACCTGAATTACATTCCCATACCAGGCCCCTATCAGGGAAATATTGTATACAAAGAAGGCGATAAAATAACTGTGGGTAACCAAATGTAGCCATCTAAAATATGAAGATTAGCACTGTTCTGTCCTTAGGCCTGCTTTTAATTTTCAGTTGCAATTTGCCTAAGACTGAAACCAAGGAATATCCGGAATGGGATATCAGTATTTTACCATCATCGATCAGGTTGGACCCATCAACCAATGAAATTATTGAACATCGGTTCGATGCTGTGAGCAGCAACAATCCAACCAAAGAAGATTTGCTTAAAGAGAATTGGGTCTATGATGGTGAAAAAGTAAACCTATACGCTGCCAGAGGAGAATATATATCGTTTCAACTTGTTTTAACCAATCACACCAAATCCACCTTAAAAGGGATATTGGTGGACATGGAACCATTTAAAAACGAACAAGGTCAAATTAGCAATAGCTCTGAACTTTTCCTGGAATGGGCGGTTGAAGTGAAAACGCCCAGTATTGGGTACCCAAAAGCTTCTCTTGGTAAAGGCTGGTATCCTGATGCCCTGATCCCATACGGATCCATTCAGGCTGATTCTTCAAAAGTTAATAGAAGGTGGGTATATCCCTTGGAATTACCTGATTTCAACAATCGAATTGACCATCAACGATCATTGGTTATATGGATAGACCAGTACATCCCTTTTGACCGGCCAGCGGCTAAACCTGGAAACTATACCAGCAGCGTGACGTTACGGGTGGGCAATGAAACCAAAAGTATCCCCATTGAACTCCAGGTGTGGGATTTTGCCATTCCCAATGAAAACACCTTCCGTGCCAGTCTTCAACACGAAGGTTTCTTGAGCAGGATGGATGAGCAGCAGGAGTTGGCCATCTACCAGCTTTTCAAACGAAATAGGATCTCTTTGATGGATCCTACTTATAAACCGGAAATTGAAGAGTCTAAAAATGGTGATTTTGAATTAATATGGAATTCGTTCGATGCAAGGCTTAAGAAATATTTTACAGGCCAGGCATTTACCAAAGAATTGGGTTATGCCTTTGGTCCGGGATATGGAGAACCCATTGAAACATTCATTTTGCCTTTTAACGTATACGGAAAACATGGCAGAAAAGGTTGGCCCCATGTAGGAATGCCCCATGTAGAGCGCAACCCCGGCCCACGAGAAAAGTATGTTGATGTAATCAAAACATTCCGCACTCATTTAAATCAAATAGTTGATCCTGGAAAAACTGAGCTTACCATCTACTTGAACGGGCTTGATGAATCCTATTTTCCAGAAGCCTGGGAGCGTATGGTTTATTATGGAGACCTTTTTAATGAATTTTATCCGGAAGCACATTTTAGAATCGATGGCGGATATAGCGAAGAGGCCATGGCTATTGTTCAAAATTCCATTGATTCCTGGGCTTCCCACACCATAAATTACGATTCTAAAAAGATGAAAAAGTATCAGGAGCAG
>QIEB01000051.1 GCA_003229495.1 Flammeovirgaceae bacterium | reverse complement strand
GTTAAAAAGGACAAGAAGCCATATTCCAGATTAAGTGAGCACATTGGGGCCTTTCCTTTGGTGCTAATATCACCGTATGATATGGACATTCTCCGAGAAGGAAGCATGACACGGAGAAAATTTATGGATGGGATAATATCGCAGATTGATCCACTATATCTGCGGAGTTTACTCAAATATCAGAGACTGTTGGGACACAGGAATCAATTGTTAAAGAATTTTGCCATAAGCCACCAGTTTGATGCTCAATTGATAGCATCTTATGATGAGCTCATGAAGCTCATATTTGATCGCCGGAACCAATTTCTGGATCAATATGTGCCCCTGTTCAAAAAGCATTATGAGTCACTTTCAGAAGGCAATGAGGAAGCGAATCTAAACTACAAATCTGATCTGTTTGCTACTAACTTCATTGAGAAATTCCATAATAATCAGCAAAGGGACCTAAGCTTGCAGAGAACAGATCTCGGAACGCATAAGGACGATCTAAACTGCCTTATTGGGGGGTACTCTATCCGTAAGTTTGGATCTCAGGGGCAGCAAAAATCTTTTGTGATTGCCCTAAAACTTGCACAGTTTGAGTTGTTACAAAAAGAGAAAGAATTCAAGCCAATTTTACTGCTTGACGATATATTTGACAAGTTAGATGATATGCGGATTGAAAAACTAATTGAGATGGTCTCTGGTCAGACCTTTGGGCAGCTTTTTATTACCGATGCCAGACCGGAACGTACCGCCAGGATTCTGGAAAACGTACCATGTGAAATCTCAAAGTTCCTGATTGATAACGGAAAGGCCGGGGCAATTTAGCGTGCCGATATTTGATAATTCCGGTAGTTGATATTGTTCTTTGGTTGAACAGATATTTTTAATACTTTTAACTCGATGTCTAAAACAAAAATCAGGAGTAACCGTAAGTCTAGTATTTCTACAGTTGGAGAATCCCTGAAGGAATTATTGAAAGCCTACCGGATTCAAGGCAAGTTTGATGCCACTCGTTTAACCTCTTCCTGGGAACGCCTAATGGGCAGACCAATTGCACGAAGGACAAAACGGGTCTTTATCAAAGACAGAAAGCTGTTTGTAGAGCTCAGTTCTGCGCCTCTTAAACACCAATTGGTGCTGTCCAAAGATATTATCCTTGACATATTTGAAAGGGAATTTGGTCAGAATATGGTAGATGACATCATTTTTATTTGATTATCTATTGCACATTCATTCCAAAGTGCCAGCTAATTGCCTACCGCGGTCCTTTTGACATGAATTAACCCTCCCTTTTTCTTTTTCTTCTGTGTGTAATGTTAACCTGCTAATCACGTTGTTAATTGGCATCATTAAACATTTATTTACCTTGAATTTAACCCTGGTCACACTTTATGCAATTCTTGCTTCCCATGAGGAAAATCGTGCTTCTTTTTATTTGGATGCTTTTAGCCTTTCCTGGCAACTGTCAAAGTTGGAAGGTGCTGTACGACAGCACTGAAATTTACTGGAATAATGACTGGGGGAAGTGTGTGTCCTTGTTAGAGGAAGCGCTTCCCCTGGCTGCCAGAGATATGAGTCCAAACAGTAAGAACTATATGGTGCTCATGAATGATCTGGGCTTAGCCTATCTGGAGAGCGGGGATTATTCCAAGGCCAAGACGTTGTTTGTGGATTTGGTAGAGCTAAAAAAGGACTTGCTGGGCATAAACAGCGCTGAATATGCAGCCTCTCTGGTCAATCTTGCGGGTATCTACCAAGACCTTGGGGAACTTGACAAGGCTGAGACCTTATACCAGGAAGCCATTGAAAATTATAGAGTTTCATTAGGCGATCAACATCCGGATTATGCCACTTCCGTTCAGCACTTGGGTCAGTTGTATGAATCTCAGGCACGTTATACACAGGCAGAGGCATTGTATCTAAACGCAATCAATATTCGAAAGTTTGCCATAGGTTCTTTTCATCCTAATTATGCTGGTTCACTGTTTAGTCTGGGTCGCTTATATCGCAAAACCGGAAACTTTGAAAAATCCAGGATCTATTTTGAAGAAGCATTGAGCATTTACGAAAAATCGTATGGTCAGCTACATCCGAATTATACCAATGCTACCGGTGAACTGGGAGTACTAATGCAATCCATGGGTCAATATACTTTGGCGGAAGCCTACTTGTCGCAAACCCTAAATTTAAGACGCAACATTTACGGCAACCAACACCGACAGGTGGGCGAGTCTCTGAACAATTTAGCCAACTTATATCGTGTGATGGGAAATTATTTAAAAGCAGAACGCAACTACCGCCAGGCTGAGCGTATCTTCAAAAATACTCTTGGTGACCAAAACCCAGACTATGCCACTGTACTAAACAATCTGGGAGATTTTTATGTTGGGGTCATAGAGTTTGAAAAAGCGAGGCCTTACTATCAACAGGCCTTAGCTATCTTTCAGAATACCGTTGGGATTCAGCACCCTCTTTATGCCAATGCACTCAACAATCTGGCCAGCCTAAACCGTAAAACAGGAAACTTCCG
The DNA here is from genome assembly GCA_003229495.1 of Flammeovirgaceae bacterium. Lineage (GTDB taxonomy): Bacteria > Bacteroidota > Bacteroidia > Cytophagales > Cyclobacteriaceae > SZUA-3. The sequence continues at coordinate 2,460 of QIEB01000051.1, read as the reverse complement.
GGAAGCAGAGGAATTGTATCTCAAAACAATAGCCACTGATGAAAGTACTCTGGGCAAAAACCACCCGGCATATGCAACCTCCCTTAATAACCTGGCCATTTTATATGTAGCTACTAAAAGATATGATCAGGCAGAAGAACTATACCTTCAATCAATTCAGATTAAGAAAGCCACATTGGGTGTTAATCATCCAGCCTACGCTAAATCCGTAAACAACCTGGCATTGCTTTACATGACACAGGAAGATTATTCGAAAGCGGAGCCTTTGTTCTTAGAAGCCATTTCAAACCAACTTAATCAAATTAAAACCATTTTCCCGGCACTTAGTGACAAAGAACGGGAGGCATTTTATAATAAATACTCTGCGCTCTGACCTGGAACGGTTTAATACTTTTGCAGTTTTACACTCGCTTGACAATCCCTCAATTGTTGGAGAAATGTTTAACAACCAACTTACTACCAAGGCACTACTGTTCAATGCCTCCAACAAGATGCGTAACAATATTTTACGCAGCAAAGATGAAAATATGATCAACGATTTTGGTCATTGGAGGGACCTTCGGGAAAAACTAGCCCGGCTATACCAGCTACCTAAATTGGATCTGGAGAAAAAACAGCATGAAATGAGGAAACTGGAAAGTGAAGTGGAATTACTTGAAAAGAACCTTTCTCAAAAATCAGCATTGTTTGCCAAAGAAAACGACCGGCGTAAACTTACCTGGATGGACATAAGGGACAAATTGAAAGATAATGAAGCTGCGATTGAGATAATCCGCTTCAGAAGGTATAAAATTGACCCTGAAGGTAAGAGTAAGATCAATAAGGATGAAAATGTTCCGGAATTTCTCAACTACGGATTCACCGATGAGATACTATATGCGGCTATTATTGTGGACAAATCAACCAAAGAGCATCCGAAGCTGGTACTTCTGGAGAATGGGCGGGATTTGGAAAATCGATATCTTGCTTACTACAAAAATGCCATCCATTACGTCATGGATGATTATAACTCTTACCAGCAATACTGGTCTCAAATAGATGACAACCTCGATGAAAGCACTGAAAAAGCATACATTTCACCGGATGGAGTATTCAATAAAATAAATTTAAATGCGGTTCGAAATCCAAAAACAAAAAATTACCTAATCGACGATGTTTCAATTGTCCCAATTACCAGCACTCGTGACCTGATCGAATTAGAGACCACTGTCGAATCCGGTGGTTCCGTGGTACTGATGGGTAACCCGGATTTTGTCTGGCAGGGTGTAGAACCTCCCGCCACTGATGTGAGAAATGAAGTTTCCGATTATTTGGACCCGCTCCCGGGAACAGCTAAAGAGCTGAGTTCTATCAATGATTTGTTGTTATCAAAAGGTTGGTCGCCAAAAGTATACACAGGAGGTGACGCCAATGAAGAGACCTTGAAGGATATTAAGAATCCCAGGGTGTTGCATATCGCCACCCACGGATATTTTTCCGCCGGTGTCCTCAGGGCCTCCGTGAGTAACGACTTGTTTAATTCTGGCCTTATGTTGGCTGGTGCCAGCAACGCCATATACTATAAACGAAACCAGATTGCCTTCTCGGGTAAAGAAGACGGTATATTGACCGCTTATGAAGCCATGAACCTGAATCTGGATGAGACGGAATTAGTGATACTTTCTGCATGTGAAACCGGACTGGGAACTGTTAAAAACGGTGAAGGTGTCTATGGTTTACAGCGTGCTTTTAAGGTAGCCGGTGCACGATCAATTATTCTTTCCTTATGGCGGGTCGATGATCGTACCACCCAAAAACTTCTATACTATTTCTATCAGGGCTGGTTGAAACATCAGGATAAACAAAGAGCCTTCAAAGAAGCTCAGATCAAATTGAGAGAGGAATTCCTTTATCCCTACTATTGGGCTGCTTTCATTATGGTGGGGGTTTAGATTTCCAGGGAGTATATAATTTTCCCTATCTTTATCCTAAAACCATCTGCCTATACCTGTGGAAAATGATTTAAGAAACATCAAGATTGTATTGTGGTTCTTTTTTGCGGTGCTGCTGGCGTACTTACTTTCTATTTTGTCAGGGCTGCTTATACCTCTGGCGCTGGCCCTTTTCCTGGCCATATTACTTGAGCCAGTGCTTGCCTGGTTTGAACGAAAAAAGATAGGGTTTGGCATAAGTCTATCGGTAATATCTATTACCAGCTTAAGTTCTCTGGGGTTATTCGGTGCGCTGGTATTTCAGACGGGAAAGAGTCTGATGCAAGAGAAAGAAAAACTACTAGTTCAAATCAACGAAAAGTTGAGTCATATACTTGACCGGGTAAACAACCTCCCAGGAGTGTACGTGGAATCGTCGGATATTGTTGATAATCTAGTCCAGTTGTTAAGTACTGACTGGTTAGTGGAGTCTTCAGGGACCTTTGCCGGCATGTTAGGCAATTTTACCGGTTCTTTCCTGATAACCTCC
>QIEB01000031.1 GCA_003229495.1 Flammeovirgaceae bacterium | reverse complement strand
ACCATCTGGGAAGCTGGACAGTTTGCCTTGTTTGACGGAGTGGTATTTAATAACAATGGCACTTTCCTGGATCAGCATCCCAGCGGGCAATCACTAAACGGTGGAGCAAACGGAAGTGTCTTTAAAAACAATGGAACTTATGCCAAAAGCGGTGCCGGGCAGAGTAACCTCAACCTACCTTTCCATAATATTCCTAGCAGTGATATCCGCGGAACTGGCACCATGCAAATTTCAGACGTTTTCACCAATGAAGGAACCGTCAGTCCGGGGGATTCCATAGGTACATTAACGTTCAATGCAAACTATCCCACCGCTGCCACCTCATCGCTGAATATCGAAATAGGCGGCTCACAGACAAGCGGACAGTACGACAGGTTGCAAACGACCGGTGCGGCTACGCTGGGCGGCACGCTCAATATTAGTCTTCTTAATGGATATATACCCGAGGCGGGAGAGGAATTTAGCATCATGACATTCAACTCCCGGGTGGATACCTTTGACGTTGTTAATGGCTGGCTAATCGGGAGTTGTGAATTTTTTACGGTTCAATATTCAGACACTGCAGTAACTTTAGTCGTAAATGAAATCACTGGTAACAGTCCTCCTGTTGCTAACCCGGATTCCGCAAGAACGGTTCGGGATAGTATGGTTGCCATAAACGTATTACTCAACGATACTGATCCTGATAACGATCCCCTGTTCTTATTTGGTGTGCTTGAACCCCAACATGGAACAGCAATCATCGTTGGTGATAGCATCGTCAATTATACACCTGATTCCACTTTTATTGGAATAGACAACTTCATATATATTATTCAAGATCTCCCGGGATGCTTGTCAAGTGCAATGGTAACTGTATTTGTGGATTCGATAGTTGTAGGGATTGAGGATACTGAGGCTGAAATTCCGACGACCTATTCGTTGGAACAGAACTACCCAAATCCTTTCAACCCAACAACAAAAATAAAATATCAAATTCCGGAAATAAGTTTTGTTACACTTAGGATTTATGATGTTTTAGGAAGTGAGGTAACTACTTTAGTTAATGAAGAGAAAACAAGTGGAAGTTATGAGATTAACTTTAACGCAACAAATCTACCAAGCGGAATATATTTTTATAAATTACAAGCAGGTACTTTCGTTGAGACTAAGAAGATGGTCCTCCTACGCTAAGGTTTCGGAGGACAAATTCTTCTTCGTTAATCTATCTGACTTTAGGAAGAGATGACCGTAACCATTCGGTATGTGGTAAATTAATGTTGATGAAGTAAGATAACGGTTTTAGATGGGGCTGTCTCAAAAGTAAGTTCTATCGATCAAAAGTTGTGAAATTAAAATAAATTCAAACCCTACTTCCTTAATTATTGTGCTTATGAGACAGCCACGTACTCCACTTTTATGAATTTCAGATAATTATACTTTGCAAAGAATGAAATTCAACTGAGAAGTTTTCTTTACGAATCTGGTAACTTTCACTAATATTAGGTGATATACAGATATTACGTCCGTGCGGATATATTTCTCGAAACACTTTCAAGGTTTTGAGTGAAAAATTAGCCGGATTTACCTTACATTCAAATACATCAACATTATGCCTATCTTTTTTAATTACAAAATCTATTTCACGTCCGGACTTATCACGCCAAAAGAACAAATTGTTTTCACGTTCAATTGTACGAAGTGTATCGAGTACAAGGTGTTCCCAAAGCAACCCGCGGTCGTCTTCTCTAATACTATCCCACCCTTTTATAAAAGATACAAAACCAGTATCGAATGCATAACATTTCGGTTTTCGTGTTATTTCCCTTCTGCCGCTACCGTGAAAAGGCGGTAATAAAAAAACTGCATGGGCTATTGTCATAGCTTCAACATGTGCTTTAACTGTGGGTCGGCTTAAACTGCTCAATTTTGCAAGTTGCGTAAAATCAATCAGACCACCGCTTTGGCGAAGCAGCAGATGTAATAATTGTATAAACCCTGTACGATTGCGGACGCTGAATAGCTCCTGTATATCACGGGCATAAAAACTATCTATCCATTCAGTAAAAAAGAAGGGCTCCTTTTTTATGGAAAGTAAAGGTTCAGGTAGTCCTCCATGAAGCAAACGCTTATCAAGCTCCTTTATACCAAAATGAGTAACACATTCATTCCACAATACAGGAGTTAAATATATTGAGATCTTCCTACCTGTAAGACTGTCGCGAAATTTTTTAGTAGCTGCTAGGGTAGATGAACCCGTAGCAAGTATTTTAAGATCGGGAAAAATATCTGCTCCAATTTTAAGCAGACTACTTGGGTCAGGTAAACGATGGATTTCATCAAAAATTACTATGCTCCCATTATCTATACTGCTGTAAAATGTTTCGGGGTCTTCCAATCTTCTTGCAACGGAAGGTAAATCGCAGTTTAAATATTTGGCATCAGCAAACATATTTGCAATGGTTGTTTTACCAACACGCCGTACACCGGAAAGCCAAACTATGGGTCGCCGTAACCAACCTTGCTCTATCTTATTGATCCAAAAAGGTCTCTTTTTCATATTTCATAAATGTATTTTACTTATAGACGTCTAAACATAAAATATATTTACGTTTTATACAAGTATTCTTTGCTGTATGTGAAACCCATTTAGGATAGAACAAATGAGCAAAACATAGATAATTATTGATGTTCTTAAAATTGCAATGCTTCCAGT
>QIEB01000308.1 GCA_003229495.1 Flammeovirgaceae bacterium | reverse complement strand
CAAGGGCTTCTACCAATGCAGCTGGAAGTAATGCGACCAATCCATCGGGCGATCCCAGTGTATTTGCAGTTGATAACTTTGCTTATCCTGTGACCAAAACGTTCAGTGGAAGTTTGCAAATAACCTTTTAATTCATTTAGAAAAAGTTCTCATGAAAATAATTATAAAGTTAAAGTATACATTACTGATATTGGTATTGCTAGGTTCCGTGGCATGCGAGGACCTGGATACCATAAATCAGAACAATCCGGACCGTGAGCGAGTACTAGCCAGTGGTACGGATTTGATTTCCGTTATGAGTGGTGGTTATATTTCCTGGTGGCAAGGGATTCATGATGCCCATCCGATCATGGCATTGTCCATTACTTCCGATCAGTACGGCGTAAGCTGGGGTAATTTCGGAGGCCGAAGAATGGGAGAGGAGCCCAGGGATGCATATAATAACCGGGCTTCAGAGTCACAGGACTATAGAAAACTGTCAGAAGACGCTTGGTTCGGCGCATTGTCAGGTATTTCCACCGCCAACGACATTTTACTTGCTCTTGACGGAGGAACTACCATAGATAATGGCGGTGAGCGTGACCAATCTATCCGGGCCGCAGCTTTATTCCTTAGAGGTGTAAGCAATGGTTATTTGGGATTGATATACGATGTTGGATTCACCGTAGTAGAATCCACCGATGTATCTCAACCGTTGGATTTTGTACCATATACCACCATGGTGCAGTCAGCAATAGACGATCTGACTATGGCCATTTCTACAGCTCAGTCAGCTGGCGCTGGCTTCAGCCACACTTATTTTAATGGGCTTGATTTAGATCAGGATCAATTCATTAGATTGTCAAATTCCTATGCTGCCAGATTTCTTTCCTCTTGGCCACGGACTGAGGCGGAGGCTGCAGGAATTGATTGGCTGGCAGTCCGGGATCGGGCCAGCGAAGGTCTTGACTTCAACTTTGCACCGGAAGCAGATGGTAGTTTCTGGTTCGGTGGCCAGAGGTTTCAATACCGCGATACTGGCAATGGGGGTTTTTGGGCACGACTTGACCAACGTCTGGTTTCAGCGATGGATCCTAGTCAACCTACACGATATCCTGAAATAATTGCTAAGGGCGAAGCCCCGTTGACTGATTCGGTGGCGGTCTCCGCTGATGCCAGGTTATTGTCGGACTTTACCTACGAAGCTGAAATCGACTTTCCAACAGACCGTGGAGAATGGCACTTTTCCCATTATAAGCACAGTCGTAATATTAGTGAACCTGATTATGCCGGTGATTTTACTGCTAATGGGCCTATGCCGGTATTCACAAAAGCTGATAACGAAATGATTCTAGCAGAGGCTTTGTTAAATACCGGAGATCCTGCGGGAGCGGTCGGCGTTATCAACAGTGGAACCCGGGTAACCCGTGGCGGTTTGGATCCTTTGGATGCTGGGGCCAGTTTTGATGAAATTAACCAGGCGATAATGTACGAGAAGGCCATTGAACTAATAGGTACATCTCCATTTTCATTGTGGATGGAAAGAAGAAGAAGGGGCCCACGGATGGTCTTTGACCAAGTGGATGATCTTGGAGGGTTGCAAGTCGGTACACCAGCCCAACTTCCGGTACCTGCTAAAGAACTGGACATCCGTGAAGCGGTCAATTATAATTTTGGTGGAGCAATTACCGATCCGGAGGGTATTAATAAATTCTAATTGCATCAACCTTATTTGTTATTAAAAAGTACCGGGCCAAGGCCCGGTACTTTTTATATTGCTGTAGGTCGTCTCCATCTCTGGTACTGTTTTACTACCGGTATGACCACTCGACAACCTATTTTCATTAACTTTATGTTTTCATTTGTTTTGGAAAAGGAATTCACATTGCATTTTGATAGGTATGAAAACATCATTGGGAAGTCTGGCAGGGTTACTGCTGGTGCTGATCTCTTGTCAACCATCAATTAACGAGGTTAACAACGCCGATAAACTATTTACCCTTCTGCCTCCTGACTTTACGGGTGTGTATTTTAAAAACCCCATCAAAGAAAATGAAAAGCAGAACCACCTGGTAAATGATATGCTGATCTCCGGCGCAGGTGTGGCTGTAGGTGATATTAACAACGATGGGTTATCCGATCTTTTTTTCACTGGCAATCAGGTCCAGGATCGACTTTATCTCAATAAAGGCAATTTACAATTCGAGGATATTACGGATCGAGCGGGCATTCTCCCGGACAATATATGGTCCTCTGGGGTAACTTTTGGGGATGTTAATAACGATGGGTTATTGGATATTTATGTCTCTAAGTACTCCTTCGGTGAAACCCAATTGAGTAATAACTTATTATATATAAACAACGGGAACCTCACCTTTAGCGAAAAGGCAGCCCAGTGGGGGCTGGCAGACCGGGGATTTTCAGTTCAAGCCACTTTTTTCGATTTTGATATGGATGGTTTTTTGGATCTTTATCTTATAAATCAGCCTCCATCCAAGGGGAACCGTAAGGGAAATAAAATCACACTTTCGAGATTAAAAAGTTTGCGTTATACTGACAAAATATATAGAAATAACCGCAAAGATCATTTTAACGATGTTACAGAATGGTGTGGGGTCAGTAACCTTGCCTTCGGTCTGTCCGCCACCATAGGTGATTTCAATAATGACCTGCTGCCGGATATATATGTGGCCAACGATTACGAAAAGCCAGATCACCTGTA
>QIEB01000564.1 GCA_003229495.1 Flammeovirgaceae bacterium | reverse complement strand
TTGGCTTTGTTAAGCATAGTCATTCAATTGTTCGAACCAGCCCTCCTGATTCCTGGAAAGAATTTGTTAATCAGAGAAAAAGGTGGAGTGGGAAGTGGAAAGCTCATAAATCAAAAGCTACCCGGGCGCTGGCACTTTTTGTTTTTGTATTTCACCTGGCCTTTATCTCCACTCTGGCAATGACGTTAATAGGGTGGTATTCATGGAAGATCTTCATTGTACAATTAACTATCAAAATTTTTCTGGAGTACATCTTCGTAAAACCCGTACTTGAATTTCATGGAAAAAAGACAGCTTTACCGTGGTTTTTTTTTATGCAATTGCTATATTCATTTTATACCGTTTTCATAGGAGTTGCGGTATCGTTTACCGGTTTCAATTGGAAAAACAGAAAGTATAGATGACTGATCATGAGTACGAGATATTGGATGAACTGTACTTTGTCATTTCTTTTGAAGAATTAAAGCAGAGGCTGACACTCGATGAATCTGAATTAAAGCAAACCCTTAAATCCCTGCTGGACCAAGAGTATATTAAGTGCTTCAGCAATGTGTCAGATGAATTGCCTCATGAGGACGTGAATTTTGAAAACAATTATCAGAATTATCACTATCTTGTCAGCAAGGAGGGACTATTTGCACATAATAGCAGATAGCCTCCAGTGAAACAGGTAATGAGCCCGTTGGCATCTAAAATTTTCCAGGTGCTTTTCTATTTTTTGTTTGCCGTCTGATTGCAAACCGGGTGCAATGTTATGGAGTTGAAATCACTACAAAATCAATTCGATTTAAAGGAACTTGAACTCAAGGCTTTGCTTGAGATAACCCAGGCGATAAATGATAATCTGCCTGAGGTTTCCCTATACAAGATTTACGGGTTTATGCTCCGGGCCAATTTACAAATTAAGAAGTTGGCCTTATATGTAAAAGAGGAAGTCTGGGTCTGTAAGGTCAACTACGGTACCAGTGTGGATTTTTATCCACTGCCGTTGGATGAGTCGTTTTTGGAGTTAAAGGAAATGCAGCAGATTGAATTTGACCATACTGACAGCAGGTTCAAAGAGTTTGATCTGGTGGTTCCGGTCCTGCACAAAAGTGAAGTGTTAGCTTTTGTATTTGTGGGCGGGTTATTACATGAAGAAAAAGATGATCAGCACAACTCTGATACCAGTTTCGTTCAAACATTGAGCAACATCATTTTGGTGGCCATTGAAAATAAGAGATTAGCTGGTAAGCAATTGGAACAAGAAGCTTTGCGAAAGGAAATGGAAATTGCCCGTGGTGTACAACAACTGCTCTTTCCCAAGACGCTTCCTCAAAGTCAACAGTTAAACGTTTCTGCTCTTTATCTGCCTCATCAGGATGTTGGCGGGGATTACTATGATTACATTGAAATTAATGAAGAGCAGTTTGTTCTGTGCATTGCCGACGTATCCGGTAAAGGTGTACCGGCAGCATTGTTAATGTCTAATTTTCAGGCTGCACTGCGCACTATGATCCGGCAAACCGCAGATCTAGAGGAGATCGTAATTGAATTGAATCATCAAACAGTCAGAAATGCCAGAGGTGAGAATTTCATTACCTTTTTTATAGCAATTGTAGACCGGTCAATGAAGGAGCTGTATTATGTAAATGCAGGACATAATCCGCCATTATTGATTGTGGACAGTGGAAAACCTCAGTTTCTGGAATTGGGAACTACCATATTAGGCAGTTTCGAACCTCTTCCTTTTTTGAAGATTGGGAAAATGGCCTATGATCTGGAGTTTATGTTCTTTTCATACACCGATGGCCTCACTGAAACATTCAACGAGCAAGGAGAACCTTTTGGATTGGAGAAAGTAACCGAAGTGGTAGTCGAAAACGTGGAGGCTTCACTTGAACAGATCAATGGAGAGCTGCTAAAAAAACTTAATATATTCCGTGGAAAAAACACCTATAACGACGACATCACATTATTGTCCTGTAAAGTTCTAGCGGATAAGTGAGTAGTATATTTTTGCACCAGACACCCTCATTGTTACAGGCAGCCTTCCCTAAATTTACCTGGAAAAAGTCCCCCATAAACAAAGTCATTCACCTGACCTTTGATGACGGTCCGGTACTTGAAGCAACACCTTTGGTTCTGGACTATCTTCGAGCGTTCAATGCCCGTGCAACCTTCTTTTGTGTGGGAGAAAATATTGTAAAGCACCCTGATATTTTTCACCAGGTTCTGAAAGAAGGTCATAGTGTCGGTAACCACACTTATCATCATTTGAATGGCTGGCGTACCTCCAATCATAGGTTTTTGAAGGACGTAACAAAGTGTCAGGAACTCCTTAGCCCACCCCGGGAAATTGAGGCAAAGCCTTTGATGAGACCACCCTATGGACGCTTAAAGAGAAAGCAGTGGCGTGCACTTATCAAGGAATATGATATTGTGATGTGGGATGTGCTTTCAGGGGACTTTAGTGTGAAGATCGATACTGCCACATGTTTGAAAAAGACCATTCGATATACAAAAAATGGTTCAATAGTGCTTTTTCATGACAGTGTTAAAACGGTCCATAAATTAAGGGAAATACTTCCAAAATTCTTGGCACACTTTAGTCAGCTTGGTTATTCATTTCTTGGGCTATGACGATGTTGACGGTATTTATCATAGGTGGGTTGTTAGCGGTTCTGGTGGACATGGCAGCCTTGCTATTATGGAAGTCTCCATCGAAGAAAGC
>QIEB01000573.1 GCA_003229495.1 Flammeovirgaceae bacterium | reverse complement strand
TCCTGAAAAATGCTAAAGCAGTCCTGGTGTTTCCTAATATTTTAAAAGCTGGTTTCGGGTTTGGTGCCCAAATTGGAGATGGGGCACTTATAGATCAAAATGGGGAAACAGCAGGTTTTTATAATACCTTTGCAGCATCCTATGGTTTTCAGGCTGGTATTCAGGGATTTGGGTATGCGCTATTCTTTATGGATACTAACTCATTATCCTATCTCGACAAGAGTAATGGATTTGAGTTGGGTATGGGCCCGAGTCTCGTCATTGTAGACGCAGGTTTTGGTAAGAATATGTCATCGACTACACTTCGAAAAGGAATTTATGCCTTTGTCTTTGATCAGAAAGGGATCATGGGCGGAGCGGGTCTCCAAGGAACAAAGGTCACCAAAATCAATCCATAATAGATCACCAGATAAGCGTTTTCTACAACTCGTAAGACCACTGATAGGGAGATAAAATATGAAGAAAAGTATGATGAATATGCTGCACCCAGCTTTGTTTATTCTTGCCATATCTCTAGCGTTGCCGGCATTCGCTGCCGATACCAGCGGGACAAGTAGCATGGAAATCCTGCGCCAGAAGATAACTGCTGATAAGAAATTCCTGGTTGTAAGCAACATGAAGCTGACTGATGCAGAAGCAAAGGAGTTCTGGCCCATCTACAAAGCCTACCAAAAGGATCTGCACCAGATCAACGACCGCTTGGCCAAGGTAATCAAAGACTATGCTGAAGCCTACAATAAGGGTGCGTTGTCAGATGACACAGCGAAGAAACTGCTTAATGAAGCTATTGCCATTGAGTTGGCCGAGGTCAAGTTAAAACAATCATATATACCCAAGCTCGACAAGATTCTTCCGGCAACAAAGGTGGCGCGTTACATTCAGATCGAGACTAAGATTCGAGCCATCATACGCTACGGACTTGCAGACGGGATTCCATTAGTGCACTGAGTTAGGATTGTTCGGCACAATCCAAAAGAGCTAATGGGGGCGGGTTGGTATCACCTAGTCCGGAACTGACCTACTCCCCGATCAATGTAGCACTATCCTTATTTTTCTTTTCCAAAGATTACTTTGCTGGAAACACGAAAACTATGCTCAAGCGTGCGCCCAAACCCTCTGGTCCAGAATCAGGTGAGGCTGCCCAATATCGAACTCCTCCACCGACTTGTATAATCTGGCGTCCAACTTTTAGCAGTTGCTCTACTTTAAAGATGATGGGTACAGACCAACTCTTAGCTTTCCAGTCGTAAGTCGATTCTGTATTCAAAGTAAAAGTGGTTTCTGATTGAGTAACGTAAGCGACACCAGGCTCCATGGAAGTCTCGCTAACGTCAGTGCTACTATTGTTACCAGCAAAAGACCAGATATGGCTCGTTAATATTCCAATAGTCCATGGCCCCTCTTGGATAAGCGCTGCAGCTCCAGGTCCAGCACCCCATTTATTGGCCCCGAGCGCATCATTGGAAGCCGTATTCAAAAGCAGAACAGGTCCCGCTCCCCAAATAAGTCCGTGGGATGTTATAGGTTTTTTTGGTGAAATGAAAAGATGCTGAAAAATATCCCCAATACCAGACTCTTCAGCACCATCAGAAGAAATATCGTCTTGAGTGATAATAGGAATACTGGTACGTGAAATCACATTCCAGTTTTCACTGATAGAGAATGGAATAGTTGGCTCGAGGTTGGTTATCCATTGCGATCCATTATCGTCACCGATGTCATCATCATAGTCTGCCTCAATCACTACATTAATTAAATCAGCTATCGGGTTTGCGAGCTCCTTCGACAAATCTCTATCCTCAGCCAATGCGACTTGAGGCAACAATATAGCCATGCCAAGAGCGGCAATATATAGCAGAATTTTTTTCTTCATAACCTTCTATAAATACTTGGCTAAAGTCAGTTAGTAGATTGCAACCTTACTCACTTTACAGAAAGTATGGAGTCCGCACCAGAGCGAAACGAGCCACAAACTGACCTTAGCCGAAACAACTGGACCAGAAACTATAAGATTATTTTACAAGAATGGATGAAAGCGGATATTCATATACACATAAAAAACCCGGCACTAAGCCGGGTTAAGATTACTGGTTGTAGAAAATGTTTTGTTAGGTGATTTAATCTGTTGGTGCACTGATTTTGGTGATCTTCGTGCCTTCGATACCCGCCCCACCAAAGATCCCTGCCGAATCATAGATAAAAGCATAAATATCTTTATTGAGTGTAGTCGTTGTGAAACCCATGGTACCGCCTTTCTTTACAATAACGAGACTCGGTCCCATACCCAATTGCAATCCTCCAGCCGCGGTGAGGCGATCTATTGCCTTATCATTCATTAAGAATAAACTATAATGAAACCCCTTGATACCCGCTTGATAACCAAAGGACCCCGCGGTGGTATTATAATAACCAAGCGTTCTCCCCTTCATATCCGTAAGTACCCCCGTGCCAACTTGGATCCCACCTAGGAAACCAATTTTTATCACACTAGGAAACGTCAGAACCGCTTTAGCTTTTGTCCGAAGGTCTCTGGCCTTCGCGTGCCCAGCGTACAGTTTAGCCAAAGAAGCCTTTACCTGACTTTCTAACTCGATAACTCTTTTTGATTTGCCAGCTTGTGCGGGAGTAGCTAACATTACCGCCGCGACCATTCCAAGCAGCAGAGAAGTTAACCATACGTGTTTCTTGATAGTAATCATCATTCTTCCCCTTAGTTTTGT
>QIEB01000271.1 GCA_003229495.1 Flammeovirgaceae bacterium | reverse complement strand
TGCCATTTTTAAAGATTAGCTGATCATGAGATGCTTTTCCCACCCGTACCATCAACCGGTCCTTTCCGGTGGATTTATCTATATCAATACCAACACACATCTTATGGTTTACCATAAAAATTAAACCGCCCATCATTTTTTTCTCCTCTGTCAGGTTTGTGTATTTCAGACGCAGCTTAACTCTATCTGCAAAATATTCACTATAGGCCATAATTTTTATTGTTCAATTCCAAATAAATCCTGTATTGATTTGTGTTCACGATGGAATAGCCAGGCTATAAACATCGCAAATCCAAAATTGGATACTATTCCCTCAATCATGTGGCTCAAACGTACACTGGCAATCGGCATCAGTGGATTTTCGAAAATAAGACCCAAACTCTGAGGAATGGTTAAGAAAAGTCCCAGAAGAACGGCGGTCCACCATATATTAATTTTCGAGCCGCGAATTACCGGGAGTGCGCAAAGAGTCCACAGCATGGCCCGAAAAACCTGTAATGGCACCAATCCGGGTTCCTCAGACAGGGTAGTCATCAAATGCTTCCAAAAAGGTACAATCTCTCCCGGGCTTTCATAGAAAGCACGCAACTCAGGATTTTGCCAGGCGATGTAATACCCGGCACTCCAATATAGTACCAGATAAACTACTGCGATGACCATCAATTTCCATATCCACTGCTTGACAGGTATGACTGGTGCTGAGGTAGGCATGGTATTGTCCCTTGTTGGTCCTTTGCCCAAAATCCACACTGCCAGTGGTACATAGACAAATGCTATGGGCAAACCCATTATAAATAGGCCCGGCAGTAGTTTTTCATCAACAGTGATTTTTGATAGGAAATACCAAGTTTCGATTTGAGTTAAAAAAGTCACTGCACCATAGTAGGCAAAGGCCAATGTCAAGGCTAGTTTCCAGCCATTCCAACGGGAGCTTAGAATTAATCCGATTACCAAAAGTGCGTTGGTAATTCCGAAGATTAACAAACCGATATTAGTAGGTATTAGCCCCGGTTCAGATTCTACATCCGGAAGCTTCCCGGAAACAGCCAGCGATCCGCTAATGAACAAAACATAAAATAACACTAGCAGGACAGCGCTACGCGCGATCCAAATACCCCTAAATGATCCCATTGTTAATTGGAGAGTATCTCCTTAATTGCCGGTAATAATGCATCTGCTATTCTTTGAGAACCTAAATCGGAAGGATGAGTACCATCTACCGTACATTCAAAATAATCCGCTCCAAGAATGTCTGAGCCATCCAGAAAATAGATATTGTCATCACCAGCTGCCTTCCGTTTACTAACCATGTTCTCTTCAAAGTCACGGTTTGACATCAACAATTGATAGGCAGAGCTGCCGTCAGTTTCCCTGGCATAACGGATTTTAGACATTATTAAAATCGGTATTTCCGGATGGCGTTCTCTAAGAATTCCTACGAAAAGACCTAATGTGTTGGTAATGGTCTTTCTTGCATTGGCTTCATAATCCAATATGATGAAACTGGTTCCGGATATTTGATTAATCAAGCGTGCCAATTCAGGTTCTCCCAGTCCATTCCCGGAAAATCCCAGGTTTACGAACTGAGCATCCAATTTTCGGCTTAATATGTTGGAATAAGCCATACCGGGCCTGGATACACAGCCTCCCTGGGTAATAGAGGTACCGTATATCACAATTTTACCAGGAAATGCAAATGGTAGCGGCGCCTGAATAGCTGCCCCCTGCTCAAGACCAACCAATACTGACTTTACTCCATTATAGAGGGGAAAATTCAATGTGAAACTGCGTATTCGCATTTCATCATCACTAAAAAGATCAACCTGATACCGTAGGGTATCATGAGGAAAGCGGGTGGTTCTTATATACCTTTGAATTCCATCATCCTGTACATACAAATCAAATCCACTTTGTCCGGTGGCCGGCATATGGTACATACCCGACCTTTTGCTAAGTTCAACTTTCAACAAAATTCTTCTGCTATCCGTCCTGAGTCTAATTTGTGCCCCGGCAGTGTGATTGGCCAGTTCATCAACAGGTTTTCGTATTGGCCAATCCGGTTCTAAAGGTAAACGCCTGTAAACACCTTCCTCTTTAATCCACTCCATACCGGCCAACCCAATCGGTTCTTCTCTTGGATCAAACCAAACAATCCCCGCTGCATCTGCCTTTTTCAAGGCCATATTAGGATCTAGTTTTTGAGCACTGGGCACCTGACATAACCCCGCTAGCGCGATACAAAAGGTCAGTAACAGTGTATGAATGAATTTCTTAGTATTTATCATAGTATTGTTTCTTAGCTCAAAATTGACTTTACTACTTTCCCATGTACGTCTGTTAGACGGTAACGTCGCCCCTGAAACTTAAAGGTCAGTCGCTCATGATCAACTCCCAAAAGATGCATTAGAGTAGCCTGAAAATCGTGAACGTGTACCGGGTCCTGTATTACACTATATCCAAATTCATCGGTGGCGCCCAGTGTAAATCCTTTTTTTACCCCAGCGCCCGCCATAAATATGGTGAAACATCTTGGATGATGATCCCGGCCGAAGTTTTCAGCAGTTAACTGTCCTTGTGAGTAGTTTGTCCGGCCAAACTCACCACCCCATATAACCAATGTGTCGTCCAGCATACCTCGTTGTTTTAGGTCCGATATCAAAGCCGCCGTTGGTTGGTCGGTCTCTGTACACTGGGTCTTTATATCTTTGGGCAAATTTCCA
>QIEB01000625.1 GCA_003229495.1 Flammeovirgaceae bacterium | reverse complement strand
AGCCCGATACATAATTTTGCCATATTTAGATCCTACTCTTGTTCCTCATCCATCTCATCGGATTGTTCTTTCTTATAAGGGTCTTTCCGGTGCCTGAGCTTCTTATCATCAACCTCCCGGTTTAGAAATTCATTGATCTTATTAATGTCAAAATTGGTCTTTATCTCTCCAAAAGCATCAATTTCAATATCGAACCCTTCCAATTCTTTATTTACCTTAGGTTTCTCGTCTTTTTTGGGCTTGTTAGTTTTTCTCTTTGTCATGCTTTCTTAATGGTTGTATCTGAGAGATTGGTTATGGCGTTGTTTAAGCGACGAATGGTTTCCACGTTACCAAGAATTTCCATGATCTTCATGAGGTCTGGTCCTTTACCCACACCAGTTAGGGCCAAGCGTAATCCTGGTAAAATCTTACCAAAACCCCAACTAACTTTGTCCAATTGGTCAGCGAGCAGCTGATGTGCAATTTCTGCGTTCCAGTTATCACAGGAATTTATCGACTCACTGTATTCTTGTAGAAAAGTCGCGACATCGTCATTCCACTTTTTTTGTACTACCTGAGGTTCATAATGTTCAGGTGGCAAAAAGAGGAATTTACCAGCAGTCAGAAGGTCCTGTGGAAAAACGATGCGGTCTCTTAGAAATTGCGTTACCTTGCGGATCTTATCATCGTCTGCCTCTAAATCCAAATCCTTTAAATCAGTCGCCAAATAGTTACTTAGTTCATTTAGGGACTTCTCCCTTAAATAGTGCTGATTGAACCATTGAGCCTTACTTATGTCAAACTTAGCCCCAGACTTAACAATGCGTTCTAAAGAAAAAGCACTTTCCAGATCATCCAGCGAATATAACTCGCGATCATTTCCAGGGTTCCAGCCTAGTAATGCAAGAAAATTGGTAATGGATTCGGGAAGGTAGCCTTGTTCTTTGAACCCTGTACTTTGATCCCCCTCAGGATCCCTCCAATTGATGGGAAAGATAGGAAATCCCTGCTTATCAGCATCTCTCTTGCTCAATTTACCGTTGCCATCAGGTTTTAGGATCAGAGGCAAATGAGCAAATTCCGGCATGGATTCTTCCCAGTTTAAAAATCGATACAATAATACGTGCAATGGGGCGGAAGGAAGCCATTCTTCACCCCGGATAACATGAGTAATATCCATAAGATAATCATCAACCACATTAGCAAGATGATATGTTGGAAAACCACCTGATTTTAATATCACCTTGTCGTCCATAGATGAGCTGTGGACCTTTACCCATCCCCGAATACGGTCTTCAAATCGAATGTCTTCCTTTGGAGGCACCTTTAAACGAATAACATGAGGCACGCCCTTTGCCTGCAAATCGACAACCTCCTGTTTTGACAAGGTCAGGGAATTACGCATGGAAACCCTGGTAATACTATTGTATTGCTGATTTGCTACTTTTGCTGCCTTTAACCGGTCACGCATAGCTTGCAATTCTTCAGCCGTATCAAAGGCATAATAGGCCTTGTTATCTGATACCAGCTGCAGAGCATACTTCTGATAAATATCCAACCGTTCACTCTGCCGGTAGGGTCCGTAGGGACCGCCATGCTTCGGGCTTTCATCGGGTCCTATTCCCAGCCATTCCAAGGCCTGAAAAATATAGTCCTCGGCACCATCAACCAATCTGGCTTGGTCTGTGTCTTCGATTCGTAAAATAAACTTCCCGCCTTGGCCTTTAGCAAAGAGGTAATTGTAAAGTGCCGTTCTTAATCCACCAATGTGCAGCGCCCCGGTTGGACTTGGAGCAAATCTTACTCTTACGTTGCTCATTACTTAAGCGATAATTATGTGGTAAAAATATGTAAAATAGCGCATAATGGCTAAGGGTAGTACTAAACTAGCCGCAGGCAATACAACTGATCTCCACATTTACATCCTTCGGTAGGCCACTTACTTCCACCGTTTCCCTTGCTGGCGGGTTCTTTCCGAAAAAGGTACCATAGATTTCATTTATTGAGGAAAAATCTCTCAGATCTCTTACGAAAATGGAACATTTGACCACCTGATCAAATGATAGTCCCCCTGATTCCAAAATGGCCTCAATATTCTTCATTACTTGAATGGTTTCAGCGGTAATGTTGCCAAGTATCAATTCGTTGGTCCTGGGATCCAAGGCAATTTGGCCTGATATATAAAGTGTTCTGTTCACGGAGACTGCCTGACTATAGGGTCCAATAGGAGCCGGAGCATTAGGAGTATTGATTATGACTTTATTATCCATTGCTTATTTGTTAATATTAATGGGAGATTCAAATTCAAGTTCGATAGCTATATGAATATTTTGATTATAGGTAACTCCAATTCACATGCTGAATTTAAGTCAAAATTCGGATCGAAACACTCTGTCAACTTCAAAAGTTGCTATGAAATTGACTATGAGGAGGTAAAAGCAGCAGAAATTATTTTCGATTTTGAAGTTACCCATAACCCTGGACACGGTAAAATATACCACCAGAACTCTCAGGCTATTTTAATGGTAAACTCTGTGAAAACCACGCTTGCTGATTTGGTAAAAGACTATAATTGGGAAAATACTACTTTGGGATTCAATGGGCTGCCCGGGATGTTCAACAGACCATTGTTGGAGTTAACTACTCAAGAGGTGGACCCCTCTTTGGTTCAGAAAATTTGCAAACGACTGGATAGTGAATATAGAATTGTGGAAGATAGGGTGGGAATGGTCACACCAA
>QIEB01000470.1 GCA_003229495.1 Flammeovirgaceae bacterium | reverse complement strand
TTAAGCGATCCAATAAAAATTCCAGAGGGTTCCAGAATAACATCAACATCAAAGTTATCCGGTATGGCCCCCCCGGACATAATAGCTGCCAGTCTTGCTCCTTTGCGGGCAACAACCCGTTCATTTATTAGGTCGCGGAATAGATAGGCTCCCCGTCGACCTTGTCTCAAAGCATAACCCTGAGAAAGCATATCCACGATCTCTTCAAACTCTTTTTCGGATAAATCTCTGTAGGGATAGGCTTTTTTGACTAGTGCAAAGAGGTCCTTGATTTCGTATTCTTCATTAGCTACTTCAGCTACCAGTTGTTGAGCCAGTACATCCAGTGGTTTATCCGGTATTTCTAGAGTATCAAGCTCGTTGTATTTTATGGCTTGCATTAACGCAGCGCTTTCTACCAACTCATCACGGGACAACGGGAAAAGCCGGCCTTTGGGTGTGCCGTGGACACTGTGACCTGACCTTCCAATACGCTGCAGAAAATTGGCAATACTTCTCGGTGAGCCCATTTGACAAACCAGGTCTACCGTACCTATATCAATTCCTAATTCCATGGAGGCGGTAGCTATCAGGGCCTTCAGCTGACCGGACTTTAGCTTTTGCTCCGCTGCCAGCCTATGTTCTTTTGACATACTGCCATGATGGGCGGTGATATAATTTGATCCCATCAATTCTGTCAGTCTATGGGCCATACGCTCGGCAAGCCGACGGGTATTTACAAAGATCAGGGTGGTGTCATGATTCCTGATGAGGATTTCCAATCTTTGATACAATTCTGTCCAAACCTCGTTCGACATTACAGCCTCCAATGGGGATGATGTCACTTCAATGGCCACATCCATTTTTCGACTATGACCTGCATTGATGATATTACAGTTTTCAGATCCTGTGAGGAACTTTGCTACGGTTTCGATGGGTTTTTGAGTAGCAGAAAGACCGATACGCATTAATGAACCTTTGCATAGATGATCCAATCGTTCAACAGATAAGGCAAGGTGTGATCCTCTTTTACTTTCAAGTATGGCATGAATTTCATCTATGATGACGGTATTCACCGACGATAGCATCTTTCGACCATTAATACTGGTCAACAGTAAGTACAGCGATTCGGGTGTAGTAACTAAAATATGTGGTGGATTTTTATACATTGCTGTACGATGGGAGCTGGTGGTGTCACCTGTTCTTAAAGCCACATTAATATCAAACAACGGGTCCTTGTTTTTATCCAGGAGGGTTTTTATTCCTTTAAGAGGAACTTGTAGGTTTTTGTGAATATCATTGCTCAGGGCTTTTAATGGGCTAACATATACCACGGTGGTTTTCTCCAATAACTGACCTGCAATTCCTGCCCTTACCATGTCGTCTATGATAGCCAGGAATGCAGCCAAGGTTTTTCCTGAACCGGTAGGAGCTGAAATCAGGGTATGCTGTTTCTTTTTTATGGATGACCAGGCCTCAATCTGTGTGTCCGTTGGTTTTCCAAGATTCTGCTCAAACCAGCGGGTCACATCAGGGTGAAATATATCTGTTGCCATTATACATTGAAGTTCCCCAAATCCTCACAATAAAAAAAACATAAGTGTGGATTAGGTATACTTTGATTAAATTAGTTGGTCAAGAATAAATTTAAGATACCAATTGCAATACTGGCTGGGGACATTACTATTGTTTTTGCTCATTTCCTGTGAATCAGTGGAAATGCCTGAACCGATTCGGGTCATCCCTGATCAGATGCAACCCTTTTTAGACCAATTCATATGGGAAGCTGAGAAAAGGGGAATAAACTTGGATGTAAGCAAGCTGAGTTTTGAGTTTGAAAGTAGAATTTCTGCTGGGAATGTTACGAATTCTATAGTAGGAATTTGCATTCGATCCGATAATCTGGACCTGATAAAAATCGACACTTTAAACAGTTTGTGGCTTCTTAGTGGAAATCTCGGGAGGGAGGAAGTGGTTTTCCATGAATTAGGTCACTGCTTGTTAGATCGCCTTCATAAAGATGATAAATTCATATCGGATGATTTTGCCAGTATTATGAGGACCGTAGGGCTTTTACAATACGGGGACCTGAACAATTTTACTTCACTGTTCCTTGGTCCCATCGGAATACGTGCCCATCGACGTGATTATTATATTGAAGAACTTTTTGACGAGAACACTGCGGCCCCATGTTGGTCTGATCCCAATATTAATTCTTCATACCCGCTGACTTTCTTTAAAGAAACCTTTATAGAAGAACGGGAATATCGTCGCATGTGGATAGACCCTGATGATAACTTATGGTTTTACGGGAAAAGCAAGAACTACCGATTGACAGGCGGAATTTTTCAGCAGCAATTGCCAGGTCTGGAAATTGCCGCCATGAGCAACGACAGTCAGGGCAACCTGTGGATAGCTGGGTTTCAGGATGGAGAAGTAGTGATAGGAACCTACAATTCAGAAACATTTGAGCCGAAGTTTGACTCAAGTGATTTCTCCTTAGCCTTTTCAGATATTCTTCAGTTCTTAGTGGATGGATCCAACAGATTGTGGCTCGGAGATGATTTGGGAAATTTGCACATTCAGTCAGAAAATGGATTTGATCTGGTTACAGGGCTTCCTGACGGACGAGTATGGACTATGAGAAATGGTCCTGGCAACAGTGTTTATGCGCTTAAGGGAGGTCAGTTTTTTATCTTCGAAAGTCCTCAGGATTTTGTTCAAGTGGGAAAGCACAACTCAGATCTTC
>QIEB01000549.1 GCA_003229495.1 Flammeovirgaceae bacterium | reverse complement strand
ATAAAACACAAGCTGAGAAATACGAATACATCTCAAAACAACATGGTGGCTATTACCGGCATAATTTCACTGATCATGCTTACTTGTATAATCTTTATTTTCCTCCTAAAACGGTCTTCGCACATCTAAAAAACCATATTCATGATTTGGTATTGAACTATCCCTTGGCGCAAGATGAACTTGCTGAATTAATTGGAGACATAATAAAACAGCCAACTGAGAGAATAATTGTTGGCAATGGTGCAGCGGAACTTATCAAAATACTTTCTGGGCATTTAGCAAAAAAGATAATTGTACCAGTGCCATCATTCAACGAATATGCTAATGCCGCACTTGAAGGGCATGGAGTAGAATTCCCACTCGAATTCCCTTCCTTTCAACTCGACGTTGAAAAATTTGCAACTGAGGCTATTAAAGTCGGAGCTGATGTATCTGTCGTGGTATCACCGAACAACCCCACTTCAATGGTAGTACCTAAAGCGGATTTAATATGGTTGGCCCATAAGCTGGATAAACACCATTGCAAACTTATCATAGATGAATCTTTTCTTGATTTTACTGAAAACAAAGAGCAAATAAGCTTGGAGCAGGATATTGACAAATATCCGAATATGGCCATAATGAAAAGTATGAGTAAGGCTTATGGAATTTGTGGCCTCAGAATTGGATACATATTAACCGCCAACTTAGAATTTGCAGCTGATGTCCGAAACAGAATTCCCATTTGGAACATTAATGGATTTGCTGAAGAGTTTCTTCGAATATTGCCACAGTACAAACAAGATTTTGAAGATAGCTGTGAAAAAGTTAAATCAGACAGGGATATTTTCTATAAAAAGCTATGTGCCATAGAAGGGATGACGGTTTTTAAGCCAGATGCGAACTATATATTTTGTCGTTTACCTGATGACGTTTTGAGCGGACCGGAGTTAAAAAAGCTTCTATTTATTGAGCATAATATTTATATAAAAGATAGTGCTGGAAAAACGCAACCCGATGCAACCCGATACATTAGAATTGCAAGTCGTACCAATGAGGAAAACAGTAAACTTATTGACGCATTAATGCACGTGATGCATTCAAAGAGCGAATAATATGAATAGCAAACCACAGGCAAGCATGCTTACTTTTGCCAGGGAATTACCAAATATTTGTTCCCTGTTGGGATTCCCTGTTGGGATTATTGAGTGCTGTATTGGGAATATATTTTGCGATTTCAGGAAATTTCCCGGTTGCCATAATTGGCCTTCTGTGGGCTGTTTTGTTTGATTGGTTCGACGGCTTTATAGCCCGAAGAATGAAAGATAGAACAAGAGAACAAGAAGCTTTTGGCGCCCAACTGGACTCAATGATTGATATTGTGAGCTTCGGGGTTCTTCCTGCAATTCTACTTTTAAGTTATGGGAATTATGATTTCTTGTACATACCCGGAGCATTCATTGTTATTACAAGTGGCGCTATCAGGTTGAGTTATTTCAATGTCTATGGTCTTATTGATAACAAAGCATACCTCGGTTTGTCGGTTGATAGTAATGGATTAATCCTGCCTTTCATCTTTTTATTTGAAAGCTTTTTCAGCCATACCAGTTTTTCAATCATATTGTATGCATCATTACTGGTTTTGTCCGCTCTGAATGTATCTTCAATAAGAATGAATAAGCTTAGTGGGAGGTGGATTTATGTAGTTGTTGCTTATGTATTGATAATGACAACTGTTTTTGGATGGATAATCTAAAGCAGAGTTTAATGAGACACAATATGTCTGATTACACCTCTAATGCATATTTCCTCTTTTATTTTGCATGTTGCAACCTGAAAAAATGATTTTGTAATCTAGGCCACTGGATACCAAATTTGGAGAGCATCCGCGGGAGCGCCCAAAAGCTAATTGGTGCAGTCCCTCTTAGTGCCCACCACGTCAATGAGCCGAGGACTGTTGAATCCCTGGGTAAGAATGGAAGCCACCTGCGACGCAGGTTAACCAACTCTTCTGCAGTTACCAAATTGGTATAACCGAAGTTCCGCCGTACACCAATTTGAAATGAAGCAGCCCCATTAAACAATTGATGGTACCGGTTTACACTACGATAGACTGCTTTATACTCACCCTTTGATATAAATTCTCCCTGATGTACAGTCGACTCCCTGAGGATGATCGCCCCCCCCTCATTAAGACGACCTTTCAAGGAGCGGAGCAAAGCAACAATATCTTGGTCATTCAGATACATACACAGGCCACCGAGGAAGATCATGTCAAATGAGCCTTGTGGAAGATTATGCCGACCGTCACCTTTGAGAATTTTAGCATTAGATAGATGAGCCAACCTTTCCCTTGCTGCATTGTACATCAAGCTACTTTGCTCTATTCCTATCACAGTCTTATAACGTTGAGCGAAAACCTCTGTCCACGTCCCTGCGCCACAGCCAACATCAAGCACCCGACCAGAGTCTGGTATTTCGTTGAGCCAATCATTGGTAGTTCGCAACTCTTTACGCAGTCGATATCTGGCCGCACTCGCTGGCAGTTTATGCTCATGGGCCATCATGCTGATAGTCGCAGCTGTACCACCGTTTGTATTATCAAAATAGCTACTAACGGCTTTGTCTTCAATCTGCTGTTTTCTTAGATCCAGGTGATTCATTGGTTGCTTGTAAGCTATATACTTTCGCCATTTTCCAGCAACCAAAGATAGCTATCAATCCCAGTTTCTTCCTTTGTGGAATAAAGAATTTACTATAGCATCCGTATGTTAAGTAGTATTCATTTCTCATCTAGGTTGTTTGGCCTGACAATAGCGGGATACTTTGTAGCAGCTAGGAGAAATGGCAAATGTGTGCGGCTGAACTACACGGGGATTACAAAAGTGTTACATAGGTTGCATTGTACTAGCATGGGGTTATGTATTTTGCAGATCGATTACAAAATACATGAAGGAAGAAGTAATCATTATTGGTGGTGGAATAGCAGGACTTGCAGCAGCATACACGCTAAAAAAGCAAGGGCTAAAGCCGTTGATACTGGAATCAAATAATCGTCTGGGAGGCAGGATATATACCAAATCAAATAGCAATCAGTTATTTGAATTGGGAGCTACATGGGTATTTCAAGATGAGGTTCTTAAACAACTTATTTCAGCGTTGGGATTGGATCTTTATCCTCAATATTTGAAGGGAGATGCGCTCATCAAATATGACTTATCCATGGCGATTCAAAGGATTTCGACTGATTCGTTGACGAATGGAGCAATCTATCATAAGGTCAAAGGCGGTACTGGCGCCATTATTCAAGCATTATCTGATCAACTTGATGCTGATCGCATTCTGCTCAACAAAAAAGTGGTCGAATTGGTCTATAAAAATGAGAGTATCACCTTGACAATAGATGATGGATCAATTATAAAAGGAGCTAAAGTCATCATTACGGTACCTCCAAAAGTAATTGCGGATCAAATAAACATAACCCCTCAACTCAATAACCATCACCTCATGCAATCAACGCATACATGGATGGGAGATTCTGCAAAGTTTACTGTTTTAGTAGATGGAGACTATTGGAGAACTAATAACCTTTCAGGTTTTGTGTATTCAAATCATGGATTAATCCGTGAGGTGCAAGACCATAGTGCAGACGATGGTGAGTCGTTTGGGCTTTTAGGTTTCATACAGCCAATGGGAGAGTTGACAGACAATTTTGAAAAGAGGAAACAAGTAGTCGTTCAAGAGTTGAAAGAACTATTTGGCATTTATGAAGAGAATATTTTGGCATATGATGATTTTCTGTGGGGGGAATATTTTGTTGATAAACAACATAAAAACTATAACACAGACTTGATACCTCATCAAAACAATGGCCATTCCTTTTACCTGCAATCGCATTTTGATAATCATCTATTCTTTGCAGG
>QIEB01000345.1 GCA_003229495.1 Flammeovirgaceae bacterium | reverse complement strand
AAGTACGTAAAAGATAACTAAATGTTTTCCTCCATATCTCAGAAATATCGGGAATGGCCAATCAGTTTTGATGATAAACCTGCTCTTACCACTGTAAATATTAATTAAAAAGGGAGCCACATTTCAATTGAAAAGTATACCACTTATTACTAACTGATAAGAAGGAGAAATTCTTTTTATTTAAACATGATAAGTATGTATACAAAACAAGAAATAATCATAAGACATAGTAGAGAGGGCAAGAGTCAGCGACAGATATCGCGTGAGTTGCAGATCAGTCGCAAGACAGTTAAAAAATATATTGAATCATACTATTCCGGCCTCAAGCATAGTGGTGATGGAAAAGTAGAGCTGCACGAATTTTTATCATTAGAGCCGAAGTATTCAAATTCAAAACGGCCAAAGCGTACCCTGACCATGGAGCTACAACAACAGATAGATCAACTGTTGGAGGATAATTCCAGAAAGCGCAAGAGCGGCCTTCACAAGCAGGTATTAAAGAAGTGTGATATTCTGACCTTATTGCACCAGAAGGGCCATAAGATTGGTTACACGACTGTTTGCAACTATATCAGTAGGAAAGAGAAGAGATCACCTGAGGCTTTTATCCGGCAACGCTATACGCCTGGTTCGGTTTGTGAGTTTGACTGGGGTGAAGTAAAGATAAACATCAATGGTAAGCGTGCGGTATTGCAAATGGCCGTATTTACTTCGGGCTATAGCAATTACCGCTATGCCTGTTTGTATTACCGCCAGGATACCCTGGCGTTTATGGAGTCTCATGTAAAGTTTTTTGCTCATGCAGACGGGGTATACCACCAGATGGTATATGACAATATGCGTGTTGCGGTAGCCCGCTTTGTTGGCAGGAAAGAGAAAGAGCCTACCCAGGCTTTAATCAACCTGAAGGGGCATTATCAGTTTCATCACCGTTTTTGTAATGCCTATCGGGGCAATGAGAAAGGACATGTAGAACGTAGTGTGGAATATATTCGCAGAAAAGCTTTTGGGTTCAGGGATGATTTTTCATCCTTGGATCAGGCAGAAGAATACCTTTGCGGGGTTGTTAACCAACTTAACAATGCCCCAAGACAACAAACAGGTAAAACCTCATCCGAATTGTTTGATCATGAGAAAGAGGTGCTTTGGGATGCTCCGCCTCCCTTTTCCTGTTATTCCACAGAACAGTTAAGGGTGGATAAATATGGGACAGTGACTTATTGTTGTAATCGATATTCTGTACCTGATCACCTGGTAGGAGCATTTGTGGATGTCAAGATTTATAGCCATCAATTGGAGCTGTATTATCAGGACAAACTGATAGGCGCCCATCAGCGAAGCTATGGAGCCCATACATGGACCATCAGCCTGGACCACTACCTGGATACCTTGCGCAAAAAGCCCGGTGCATTAAATAATAGTGAAGCATTGGCTCAGAGTTCGGATCATTTAAGGCAGATGTATCAGAAGTATTACCAGCAGTGTCCAAAGGATTTTATCGAGTTGTTACTCTATTGCCGTAAGCATCACATCAGCAAGAACAAACTGTATGATGCCGAGCAAGCATTGTTAGGGTTCTGTCCCACAGATATAAGTACAGAAAAGCTCACTGCCCTGCTAGGCAACAACACCACATCGGTGCCTGAAGTGGTCCATGGCAATGATGAAAAGATCCAAAAAGCATCAGTAGCTCATTTACTGGCCCTAACAAATCTTGTAGAAAATTAAAAACTGAAAAACTAAAAAATCATGACAACAGAAATAAAAGAACAAATCATCAAATACAGTAAAGAATTACGCCTTCCTACATTCAGGGGAGAATTTGAGTCACATGCTGTTGAAGCGGCAAAACAGGAAGATAGCTATGAGGAATATCTACTTGGCTTAATGGAAAAAGAGTTTTATACCAGGGCAGAAAACCGAAAAAAGTCACAGATACGCCAAGCCGGGTTTCCACAGAAGCACTACCTGCATGACTTAAAAAAGGACCTGCTTCCTGAAAATGCCAGGCAAAAACTCCCATTACTTGAAAGGCTTGATTTTATAAAAGAAGGCCGCAATATTGTATTAGCAGGAAACCCGGGTACGGGTAAAACACATATCGCAACCGGATTGGGGATAAAAGCATGCCAGCAAAATTACAAGGTGCTTTTTACTACCGTACCCCGATTGATCACCCAATTGAGAGAATCACACTCGGAGCGTACCCTAAGACAGTTTGAATATCGATTTGAAAAATATGATTTGGTCATATGTGATGAGTTTGGCTATGTCTCCTTTGATAAGCAAGGAGGTGAGATGCTTTTTACGCACCTCTCATTGCGGGCAGGAAGAAAATCGACCATCATTACCACCAACCTCTCATTTGACCGTTGGAGCGAACTATTTGGCGATCCGGTACTGACCTCGGCCTTGGTGGATAGGCTTACTCACAAAGCATACATCATTAACATGAATGGCGAGTCATTTAGACTCAGGGAAACTAAAGAATTATTGAAGAAATGAAAAAAACAAAACCCCGTATCAGGGCGCCCGCAAGCACAGGAGAGAAAAGGGGTACCCCTTTTCTCTCCTGTGCTTGATAATTAAATAAAAGTGGTATACTTTTAAACTGAAACCCTGGTACACTTTTCAAGTGAAATAAACACCACGGTTCAATTATGCAGTACAACAATTAACTGACCTGCTTAATGATACGGAAACCATTTTCCCCGGATCTAACTTGCGTATGATCTT
>QIEB01000303.1 GCA_003229495.1 Flammeovirgaceae bacterium | reverse complement strand
CAATTCTATTTAAAATGGATAATCAACCCCTTAGAGCCCTGTTCCTAAACTGTACATTGAAGTACAGTCCGGAAATATCAAATACAGAAGCATTGATGGATAAGCTTATTAACCGGATGAGGGAGATTCACAATGACCTTGAAATAGATAAAATACGAGTAAACGATTACAACATACGTTTCGGTATCGGTAATGATATGGGCAACGGTGATGAATGGCCAAAAATCCTGGAAAAAGTAAAGTCCTGCGATATCCTGGTGATTTGTACTCCTATTTGGATGGGTGTACGTGCCTCGATAGCCCAGATTGTGATAGAGCGCTTAGATGGCACCACAAAAGGGGACGATGCCCAATTTTTACTATACAATACCGTGGCAGGTATTGTTATCACTGGCAATGAAGATGGGATTCACGATGTTGCCGCCAATACCTTCTTTAACCTGACTCATTTTGGGTGCACCATTCCACCAAATACTGACCTTTACTGGGTGGGCGACGCA
The DNA here is from genome assembly GCA_003229495.1 of Flammeovirgaceae bacterium. GTDB lineage: Bacteria > Bacteroidota > Bacteroidia > Cytophagales > Cyclobacteriaceae > SZUA-3. The sequence goes on along the minus strand of QIEB01000303.1, from coordinate 2,237 downwards.
GGGCCCGGTGCAAGTTACATAGAAGCACGTGGCGATCTAAGTCCCTATGTAAATAGAAACACTGAACTCACTGCAAGGAACCTAATCCATGGCGCGTTGATGCTTAAAAAATTCCCTTATACAGTTGATATGCGCCCCCTTAAGAAAAAACTGGAAGAGGCTACCAAGATTAAAACGCAGGTTATGAAAGAAGCCATGCAAAATTTCGAAAAACGACTGGAGGAGCTCTGATAAGCTGAGTTGCAGGGTTAATTTACTTTAGAATTTTATTTGTATTCGAGACCAAATGGAAGGAATTCTGGAAATACTTGAATGGGCAGCTGTAGTCATTGACTTAACCGGAGTTGCTATTTTGTTGGTAGGATTCTCCAGAGGATTCATTAAGTTCCTCCAAATTGAACTGAATCGATTTAAAGGTGATAATGGGATTATTTCTGCCATTCAAATTGTGCGGTGCGACATTGGATTATACATCCTGTTAGCATTGGATTTTTTGATTGCATCAGATATTGTAAGTTCTTTAATCCATACAGATCTTGATCAGCTTTTGAATTTAGGAATTATAGTCATTCTCCGAACTGCAATAGGATACTTTCTCGGCAAAGAAATTGAGGAGATCCATCAAAAAACTTAAAACAACGCTTATGGTTTTTAATGATTTCAGAACCGTACTTGATTGCTATTCAAATAACAAACCCCCGAATTAAATGAAAGAGTTACTTAAAGATCTCATGGCTGCAGATATTGTCGATGCCATGATGAAGACCTATCAGCATAAAGCTCATATTATCAGTCTGGTATCGCCAACCCCGGAGCGGGCATTGTTTGGTAAGGCTGTAACCATATCCTTCATGCCGGTAAGAAAAGATCTGATGGACGAGCAAGTCCACAGTTTGGGTCCGGCTTTTTACAAGTCAATTCAAAATTACGACCCAAAAGATAAAGTGCTGGTTATGGCAAGTAATGGTCATCCCGATATTTCTCTAGGTGGGGGCACCAAATTATCCAGGGTTAGGAACCATCAGTTATCCGGAGTGTTGTGTGATGGCCGGCTAAGAGACTTCGATGAACTTTCTACATATGGCATTGCTGTTTACTGCAAGGGAGAAACTACCCGCGCTGGGGGCAACATGATTCAGCCATACTTGACAGACGTACCGGTAACCGTGGATGGTGTTACTATTGTCCCTGGAGATTATATCTATGCTGATTCCAGTGGTGCGGTGGTGATTCCTGAAAATGATTTGGAACAGATATTGAAGCTTGCCCATATGATATTGCAAAAAACCAGTCACGCGGCTGAAGCAATGAAAACTGAAGATCCGCAAGCTATTATGAATCAAGGAAGCTCAGAACTTTAGACACATAGATTAAGATCAAAATAAAATGACAGCATCAGAAATATTTGTTAAGGAATTAGAACAATACGGGGTAAAGTATGTGTTTGGGCTCCCTGGGGATGAGAATCTCCATTTCATGGAGGCCGTAAAAAAAAGTGAACTAATTGATTTCATATTGGTGAGACATGAAGCCGCAGCAGGGTACATAGCCAATGTCTATGGACTACTGACATGCAAGATCGCAGTGGCCATGACTACTTTGGGCGCTGGAGCTATGAATATCACCACGCCCGTGGCCCAAGCCTACTTGGGCGCTCAGCCGGCTTTATATCTAACCGGTCAAAAACCTATACGCCACAACATGCAGGGGAAATACCAATTGGTGGATGTGGTAGATGTAATGCGGCCCATTACTAAATTTTCACGATCAATTCCCTCTGGAATGGCCACTGCCTCAATTGTACATGAAGCCATACACGCAGCTTTAGAAGAAAGGCGAGGTCCGGTTCATATAGAACTACCTATGGATGTCTGTGAAGATGAAGGAGATTTTAAAACGCTACCCATCAATAATGCTTTACAGCCGGCAGCTTGTGATGATGTAATCGCCCATGCGGCTTCTGTTATTTCCAATGCTCAGCGCCCGTTAATTTTAGTTGGAGGAAATGCAAACAGACCAGAGATTTCAAAGGCCTTGAGGGCCTTTATCGATAAATTACAGATACCATTTTTCGTAACTATGCTGGGCAAGGGTGTAGTTGACGAAAGAAGTGACGCTTATATTGGTACTGCGGCCATGCCCAACAACGATTATGTTCATTGTGCAGTCTATCGTTCAGATCTTGTGATCAACGTAGGCCATGATATCATGGAAAAACCTCCGTTTGTTATGAAACC
>QIEB01000464.1 GCA_003229495.1 Flammeovirgaceae bacterium | reverse complement strand
CAATAAATTAACGATTATAAAGATCTTTGTGTAAACGTTAAAATCGGCTGGCATTAATCAACAATTCGAAGGCTCATTTTTGAAGCATTACGCACTTTTTCGACTACCCTCTGGAAATCAGGAACTTGATTCTCGGTCAATTTTTTTAGTGGCTCACGAGGGACGAGGGTGTTAGGGAACACTGATTAAAGATTTTAGTGTGGGCCGAATCTGCTGTTCTATTGTTCTACTGTTCCCTGCTGTTCTATTGTTCCCATATTCTATTGTTCCCATATTCTATTGTTCCCATATTCTATTGTTCCCATATTCTACTGTTCCCCTATTCTCCTGCTCCCAAAGTGTCTCCACCCCTGGGCTTCCAATACCACCATATCTCCTGGTACTGAAGCCAATTCTGCACCTTGACTAGCATCGGTAATGTGACCTATGATAGATATACCTTGCTGATCTTCAACCTTCCCATGAAGATCCTGACTTACGGTAAATAGTAATTCATAATCTTCGCCTCCATGTAAGGCCACAGTGGTGGGGTTAAGCTTGAACTCCAAAGCGACATCTCTGGTAGTGGCATCAATAGGCAGTTTGTCCTCATATATCCTGGCACCCACACCAGATTGTTTGCAAATATGTAGCAGGTCCGAAGCGAGGCCATCCGATAGGTCAATCATTGCTGTTGGAACAATGCCAGAATCTCTAAACCATTGGACAACATCGGTTCGTGCCTCTGCTTTTAACTGCCTGCCAACAATGTATTCATAGGCTTCCAGTTGGGGCTTCATTACCGAATCAGAGAGAAAAACTTTTTTCTCCCTTTCCAGTATCTGCAATCCAACGTACGCACCCCCCAGATCCCCGCTTACACAAATTAAATCGTGGATTTTGGCCTCACTTCGCGATACTAATTTGTCAGGGGCCACTGCACCAATTGCAGTGATTGAAATTACCAATCCCGCCCGACTGGAAGTGGTATCTCCTCCAACCAGGTCACATCCATAATGTGCACATGCCAGGTGAATTCCCTCATAAAGTTCCTCTACCGCCTCCAATGAGAACCTGTTGCTTAATCCTATATTAACGGTAATTTGGCTGCAAATTCCGTTCATTGCAGCTATGTCCGATATGTTCACGGCCACCGCTTTGTATCCCAGGTGTTTTAACGGGGTGTAAGTTAAATCGAAGTGTATGCCTTCCATTAGCATATCGGAGGACACCAACATGAGACCTTTCTTAAGCTTAATAGCAGCCGCGTCATCTCCAATTCCCAATTGAGATGAAGGTTGGACCAATTTTATGTTTTTAGTTAGATGGTCAATCAAGCCAAATTCTCCCAATTGATCCAGTTCTGTACGGGGCAATTCAGATTTATATTCAGTCATAATAATTTGTTCGGACTTGATGTAGAATCCTACCTTTTCTTATTGAAAGTTACATGTAAAAGTTTAGGAATAATATCACCTATTCGTGATGAAAATTAATATTAACTTGTTAAGCTCAACTAACTTAATAAATGAAAAAATTCCTAATAGCCGTGGTGTTAATAGCCTTCATTGCATGCTGTGGGGTTCGACCACACTACAAGACAGTTAAGGGAAAAAAGAAAAATAAACATTATAATTCCCTACAATATCAAAACCCCTAGCTAATTTCCTGGCACAATTCTACCAATATTCCACCAGTAGATTTAGGATGGATAAAGGTAACCAATTTGTTATCGGCGCCCTTCTTAGGCTCTTCATAGATAATCTGGAACCCCTGCGCCTTGAGTCTTTGAATTTCCAGTTCTATATTTTGTACCTCAAAAGCAACGTGATGGATACCCTCTCCCCTTTTTTTGATAAAACCAGCAATCGGGCTCTCATTGCTTGTTGCTTCCAGCAGTTCAATTTTAACATCACCAACCTTAAAAAAGGAAGTGATAACATGTTCTGAAGGCACCTTTTCCTGTTTGTAGGGCCCAGTTCCCAATAAACGCCCGTACAGTTCATCCGCTTCAGACAAATTTTTAACCGCAAATCCAAGGTGCTCCAGTTTTATCATGATATTGAACTTCTTTTAAATAATTATTTACCTTTACAAAGTTGAAACTTTTGTGCGGCATATAAAGTTTTAACCTGGAAATTGACAAATACCGCCTATTTAGCAATTAAATTAAGTTTACCACAGATGTTTGTGCAGAAGCCGGGGAGGTTCAGGAACAAATTGAGAAACATCTGGGTTTTAAAGGAAATGGATTAGTAATTGAAATCTCAAGGGAAAAGGAGTGATCATGATCAAAGTAACTGAAAAAGCAAAAGACAGAATTTTAGAACTGAATCAAACAGAGAATCAGGAAGGCGAGCGTCATCTCAGAGTCTCAGTTACCGGTGGGGGTTGTTCCGGTTTAATGTACAATCTGAGTTTTGACCAAGAGGTCAACGAGGCTGATCAGATTTTCGAGGACAACCAGGTAAAGATATTGGTTGATAAAAAAAGCCTGCTTTATCTTTTAGGAACTACCCTTGATTTCTCAGACGGGCTTAATGGCAAAGGTTTTCAGTTTATCAATCCCAATGCCAGTAGAACCTGTGGGTGCGGCGAAAGTTTTGCTGTTTAGGCCGCCGATGCCATGGCGGCAAATTCCAAATTACAAAAAGCAAAATACAAATAAATTACAAGCGCCAAGGTTCAAATTCCAAATTGGCAATTTGATCTGGAGTTTGGTCCTTGGAATTTAGTGCTTAATTGAATTTTGAGTTTTGGGATTTG
>QIEB01000502.1 GCA_003229495.1 Flammeovirgaceae bacterium | reverse complement strand
CAGAAGTCGGTTCTTATCTACTCCCATATGTTCCTGATACCTGACTCTGAAAACAGCTATTATTTGCCTGGGTGCTTCTCCAACAGTCTCAAAGCCCTAACCAGTACATAAATCAAATGTCATTTCCGGATTTCTAATTGAATTCCCTATATTGAGACAAATTAAACAATCCTAAACCATGAAAGGTATTCCTAGCCTTCTAATCTTAGTTGTAACCTGTACCAGCTGCCAGGCCCAGCCAGACAACATCCCTTCCAAAGAAGTTCAAATCGCAGGTGCAATACTGGCAGCTCCTGAGGAAATGAGGGATGGCGCTCAGGTTTTGGGATATGACGAAAAAGGAAATTTTGTGGAATTGAGGTCCGGAACCAATGAATTGGTATGCATAGCTGATGACCCCAACAAAGAAGGGTTCGGCACCGCCTGCTATCACAAAAACCTGGAGCCATTTATGACCCGTGGACGCGAATTGAGGGCAGAGGGCATAGATGGGCAGGACCTATTTGACAAAAGGGAACAGGAAGTAAGTGATGGTCAACTGAAAATGCCTGAAAAAGCTTCTACCCTGCACATTCTAGTCGGCACGGAATTTTCCGAGGATTCAATGGCGGTAGTGGATGCCTATTACAGGTATGTGGTCTACGTTTCCTATGCAACCCCCGCGTCCAGCGGACTTCCTGCCAAACCGAGGGCGCCTGGAGAACCCTGGCTGATGGACCCCGGGACCCACAAGGCACATATAATGATTACTCCGCCGAAGGAATAATTTAAATATGAAATCGATGGTCCTTGGCTACCGGTAGACGAGGCTTGGGCGGTATTATAAAAGATAGTCATCTTCAATTGATTTAAGAACAAGGAACGCCGATCAACGAATGAGTGAGTGGTACTTTAATAATAAATCTGAAATCTTAAATCGTTGATCCTTGTTCGGTGTTCTAAAGGATAGTCCACTAGGCCGGAATTAAGAACCAATAGCTATTTCTCGTACACAATCGACAACATACTCCACTTCCTCCTCAGTGGTATACATCGATATACCCAACCGCGTCACTCCTCCTTCTTCCATTAGTCCCAAAACCTCTATAGCCCGTTTTGCATAGAAATGTCCGTCCCAGGCACATATACTTTTTGAAGCCAAAAACGAGCACACCTCTATGGGGCTAAAGCCATTCAGAGTGAATGAAATAGTGGGTGTATGCCAAACTGGATGGGGTGGTGGTCCAATGATAGTCAGCCCTGGAATGGCAGCCAAACCATTATACATCAATTTAAATAGTGCATACTCCTGGTTTTGGATGGCGCTCATTGATGTCACAAGCCTTGTCCTGAGATCCGGTCCTGACCCAAATGAACCCAGATAGTCTATTGCCGCAGCTACTCCGGCCAAAGCTGCATGATTTAAAGTGCCGGTTTCTATTCGAAAAGGCGCTTGCTCATCTTGCGTTACCAACCGGTCTGTCTCTAACTGATTAAGCAACCCGGGACGGGTATATAAAATGCCCACATGCGGACCGTAAAACTTGTAGGAAGAACACATTAGAAAGTCACAATCCAGATCACTTACGTCAATACCGAAGTGGGGTGCGTAATGTACTGCGTCTACCAGCATCAAAGCACCAGTCCGGTGAGTCCAGTCCCTAATCTTTGATAGGTCGTTTACAATTCCCAAGGCATTTGAAGCATATCCTACCGCTACCAATCCGGTTTGCTCGTTCAGCTTTGATTGAAAATCATCATAGTCCAACGTTCCATCGGCTAGAAGGTTTACCTCTTTGATTATAAACCCGTAATCCTTCAAGTTTAGCCACGGTCCCCGGTTTGCCTCGTGATCCAGTTGGGTGATCAGGATTTCGCTTCCCAGCTTTAGGAATCTTGCCAACGCTTTGCTGATAGAAAAGTTCAGAGTGGTCATATTTTGGCCAAAACTGATGGTTTCAGGTCCAACGGCACCTAAAAACTCAGCCATCCTCTCCCTGGCCTGTTCAATTACCGTATCTGTCTCCGCGGTGGTAATAAATGCTCCATGCACATTTGAGTTACTGTTTCTGTAATAGTTACTGATAGCCTCAATTACTGTATCAGGTACCTGGCTTCCACCGGGTCCATCCAGGTACACCAACTCCCGGCCCTTATAAACCCTGGACAATGATGGAAAATCTTGCCGGCAATATTTCAGTAGTTTCATTTCTACTAAGTGGGGTTTCATTTCAAATTTTGGTAATTTACCAAACAGCAATTATTTATCCTCAGCGTTATGAAAAAGATAGTCTCACTTTTGGGTATGGGTTCACTGTCAATATTAATATTTGCGCAATCTCCATCTGAACGATTAGAAAACTCCCCCAGGCACCAGGAGTGGGTCAAACTTACCGATGATGACCGTTCGCTGGATGCTTTTTTGGTTTACCCTGAAAGCAATCAGAAAGCTACCGGGATAATAGTGATCCACGAGAACCGTGGACTTAACGATTGGGCACGGTCTATGACCGACCAACTGGCCGAAAACGGATACATTGCCATGGCGCCGGATTTACTTAGCGGCTCCGGCCCCGATGGAGGGAAAACCAGTGACTTTCCCAGCAGCGATGCGGCCAGAGAAGCATTGTACCAACTGGATTCTGAACAAATAACCTCCGATCTAAATGCCACTTATGATTACCTGAAAAAGCTGAAATCTTGTAACGGTAAGATTGTGGTGATTGGATTTTGCTGGGGCGGTAGTCAAACATTCCGATATGCCACCAACCAATCCGGATTAGA